>JAIPBM010000028.1 GCA_021739695.1 Flavobacteriales bacterium
AAAACCCCATGAGCGAAGCGAATCCTTTGCGTCTTAGTGTCTTTGCGTGAAAAACCCTTGAGCGAAGCGAATCCTCTGCTTCTCTATACCTCCGCGTGCAACAAACAGGAGCGCCTGTGCTGAGCCCAGTCGAAGTATAGCGAGTGCCCTTTGCGTCCTCAGCGCTTCCTTTGCGTCATGGCGGTTAAAAAACCCATGAGCGAAGCGAACCCTTTGCGTCTTGGCGGTTAAAAAAACCATGAGCGCCCGTGCTGAGCCCAGTCGAAGTATAGCGAATGCCCTTTGCGTCTTGGCGGTTGCCCCCCTCGTGAACATCATCCTGAAACGCGTGAATTTTATCTCCCAAGGCGTGAACATCATCCTGAAAGCAATGAAAATCATTCTGAAGATCCCGCTCAATCATCTTGAAACGAATCCATAGCCTCTCCCAAGGAGTCCAGATCATCCTGACCTTCGTGAAACTCATCTCCCAACAAATCCACAGCATCCTGACCCTCGTGAAACTATTCTCTCAAAGAATCCATTGCCCTTGCTAAGAAACTCAACGAGCCAAAGACCAAGCACAAGGCAGATTCAATTCAATAGCATCCACAACCTTCGCCACAGAACAGCAGTCTCTACCATAACCTTCACTACACTTCAAAAGGGTTTCTTACTTTTCGGCCATGCACCTTTTTTATCAACCAGATCTGCAGAATGGGTCACTTCAATTGAGTGACGAAGAAACCAAACATGCCACCCGTGTGTTGAGACTTAGCGTTGGAGATAGCATTCAGTTATCGGATGGCAAGGGCATGAGGGCATCAGCACAGATCACAGACATCTCTAAACGGAATTGCAGTTTTCAAATTCTAGAACAGGTAATAGAGCCTATGGTGAAATTGCCCAAAGTGGCCATTGCACCAACCAAAAGCATTGACCGTTTTGAATGGTTTCTGGAAAAAGCAGTGGAGATCGGTGTGGCTGAGGTCTGTCCGATTCTGTGTGCCAATTCCGAAAGGAGGATTTTAAAACAAGACCGTTCTGAAAAAGTGCTTTTGGCTGCCATGAAGCAGAGTCAGCGCAATTGGCTACCGAAATTACATGAGCTTACCCCCTATTCAACATTCATACAACAGGCAGATTCGCCTTTGCTGATTGCCCATTGCAGAAATGGCAACAAGTCGGCTTTAACGCAAAAGATGGAACAGGATTCGTGGATCATGATCGGCCCTGAAGGCGATTTTACGCAGGAAGAAATTGAAAAGGCACTGATTAAAAACGCCACTGAAATAGATCTTGGAAAAAGCCGTTTACGCACCGAAACCGCTGGATTATTCGCTCTGTCGGTGATAAATTATTTGAACACATGAAAAACAGGAAAAGCAAGAGAATGGCTTGGCATAAAGGAATCTCTCTGGCAGTCTTAATGTTGTTTGCTGTGTCAATGGCCGGCTCTGCCCAGAACTTTAAGCTGGCGGTGCTGAAATACAATGGCGGAGGCGATTGGTATGCGAACCTCACCACATCAGTTCCGAACCTTATTCAGTTCTGCAACCAACAGCTTAAAACAGATATTGATGTTGAACAGGAAGTGGTAGAGGTCGGCTCTAAAGAGCTTTTCAACTACGCTTTCGTACACATGACCGGTCATGGAAATGTGATCTTTTCCGATACGGAAGTTCAGAACCTGCGCAAATATTTGCTTTCTGGAGGATTCCTACACATAGATGACAATTACGGAATGGATCAATTCATTCGAAGTGAGATCAAGAAAGTATTTCCAGAATATGAATTGACGGAACTTCCATTCTCGCATCCCATCTATCATCAGAAATTTGATTTCAAGAATGGTCTACCGAAGGTTCATGAACACGATAACAAGCGCCCCGAAGGTTTAGGGATTGTTCACAACGGCCGTTTGGTCTTATTCTATTCGTACGAATGTGACCTTGGCGATGGCTGGGAAAGTCCGGAAGTGCACGGTGACGGAAGTGAAACGCACACCAAAGCATTGCAAATGGGCGCGAATCTGATTCAATACGTGCTGATGGGAAACGACCCTGACAGACTCTGATCAGAGCGAAGGCAACTCCACTTTCATCAGGAACTCTTTGGTGTTCACCATATGCGGATGCATTTGTTCGTCTTCATGAAGGAATGGAACGATCTTTCGATATTCAACCATGAACGATTCAATAATGGAAGAACTTGTTTCTGGACGTCTGAACTCAAGCGCCTGCGCGGCTGTAAAAAGTTCGATGGCCAATACCTGATACACGTTCTGCACCACTTCATATAGCTTGGTAGCGGCATTTGCTCCCATGCTCACGTGGTCTTCCTGACCGTTGGAACTGACAATGCTATCTACGGATGCTGGAGTGCACAATTGTTTGTTCTGACTTACAATGCTTGCTGATGTGTACTGCGGGATCATGAACCCGGAATGCAATCCTGGCTTTTTGACGAGATACACAGGCAATCCATTTTTCCCCATGATCAACTGAAAAGTCCTTCGTTCGGAAATATTGGCTAATTCGGCCAGAGCTATGGCCAAATAATCGAAGGAAAGCGCTAGCGGTTGTCCATGGAAATTCCCAGCCGAAATCACCTTGTCTTCATCAGGAAAAACCAATGGATTATCTGAAACGGAATTCAATTCGCGCTCAACCATTTCCCTCACATGATCAATAGCGTCAATGCTAGCACCATGTACCTGCGGAATGCATCTGAAAGAATATGGGTCTTGGGTCTGCAGTTTCTCTTCATTGGCCAATTTACTATCTGCCAAAATGGCCCTTATTCTCCGCGCAGAAGTAATCTGTCCTGGATGAGGCCGTACCTGATGAACCAAGGCATCGAACGGAGCAATCAAACCTCCATAAGCATCGAGTGCAATTGCACCAATGAGATCTGCTAGTAAACTGATACGTTCGGCATGAAAAACAGCATATGCACCATATGAAGACATGAACTGTGTGCCATTGAGCAAAGCCAAGCCTTCCTTCATTTTAAGTTGAAGCGGCTCCCAACCTTTTTCCGCTAGTACATCAGATGCGGGCCTTAATTTGCCATTCACAACAACCTCTCCTTCACCGATCAACGGAAGACTGAGATGCGCCAATGGTGATAGATCGCCACTTGCACCTAAAGATCCCTGCGTGTAAACAACAGGAAGCACATCTTCATTGAAAAGGTCTATCATTCTGAGCACCGTGGTCTTTTGCACTCCACTATGTCCAAAAAGCATATTCCAAACCTTAAGACATAGCATTGCCCGAACAATGTCATCTGGAACACGCTTTCCCGTTCCGCAAGCATGCGACAAGATCAAATTCTTCTGAAGTTCCTCAAGCTCATGATTTTCAATTCGGATGTTGCTCAAAGACCCAAAACCTGTGTTGACACCATAAACGGCTTTATCAGAGGTCTTCACCTTATTCAGCAAATAGTCGGCAGACCGTTGAATGACATCCAAGGTTGAATCGTCCACGCTGAGCTTGCCGCTACCCAATAGCTCAGACAGCTTAGCCACTGTCAACTTAGATCTAAGCACTATGTTTCTCTTTTAGGATTTGACGAACTGGAATGTCCATTATCTTAGAATCGACCCATGCCTGAATATCCAAAGTAGACAATGCATTTCGGTCTCCTGGCTCATACCCTACCGTTTGTAGCTCTTCCTTGAGTTCCCTGAACGCCTCCTTTTTGTCGGAAATTGACTTTTTCTTCGATGCCTTTTTCATAAACATCAATAGGATTTCTTCGAATGCATAAATTCCTTCCAACTTATTTAGAAAGCGATAGGTTGAACGTGCGAGATATTCCAATAACTCACTCCTTCCAAGTTCATATTGCAATATCATCGTCAATATTCTGGTTGATGAGTGAAGGTCTTCAGCAGATTTGATATCCGTATCGTTCAGCACTTTATTCAACCATCTGATTGAAGGAGAATACTGACCAATTGTAAAAAGGAAATAGGCGATATTGTAATAGAGATGAAGTACTACATACTTACGATGATAATTCACGAATTCTCCTTTTCTAAGATCGATCTCAGCAACAATCGCCAATCCCTTTTCCATCTCACCGATTCTCGTGTATAGGGCTAATCGCCCAATGGCAGATTGAATCAGTATACGATGCTTCAATTCTTCGGAAAAATGAGATTTCAAGGACCGCTCCTCAATTGAATCCATTAGGTCCAATAAAGACTTTGTTTCTTCCCATTTTTTCAGCTTGATACAAATGGGAATCAAGTTGTTCAATGCCACGAAATATCGCTTAAGAATATCACCACTATAGTTGGTACCGAAATGTTCGTCTACCAATTCAAACAGTTCTTTCCGATAGCGATAAGCTTCTTCCCAATTTCCGTTTATCTTGTTGTATTGCGCATGAATATTGAGGAAACAGCATTGTGACTTGAATGTGAGCGCACGATTTCTGTCCTTCAGGGCAAATTGGTTTACAATTTGATCGTTGGTTTTGTAATCGTCATTCTTGCGCTCTATTCCTATCTTATAATAGTTGTTGAAAATCTTCGACTGCAGGTCGGTGTACTCGCGCTCATTCTGCAGAAAACCTAAGTTCTCATAGAATTCTTCAGATACTGAATCTATGTCAAATTCATCTTTTCCGACATAAAAACCTTCGGCCAGCATTCGTGCTTCCCACTCTAAGGCGCTAAGCACAATCAGAAACCGATCGTTTTTGACTGCTACTTTGTGCACTTTTCGTAAAAGTTCGGTCGATTGCTCAAAAAGCCCTTTTTCGTATAGAAATTGGACATCCTGAAGCATTCCTTGCAAACTGAAGTCTATACTGCGCTTCAAATGATAAGAGCGCATCGACTTTAAAATGAGTTCGTACAGATGGTTCTGAGTTACAGCCAACTGGTCCAAGAATTTCTCTCCGTCAAATCGCAATCTGAGTTCATCTTCATCAAACTCTTTCGATTCGACATAGAAATCAAATAACCTCGCCAAGTTGCTTTCCCTCTTCTGTAAAGAAGCTTGAAGCTTGAAATATCGCTTTTCATTGAGTTCCAAAGAATGGACCAACCGGAATAACTTATCTCCTTTAGACATGGCTGCTTATTGCATTGACGGCTGAAATTAAGACAATTTTAAGATTTGAAATTTAAATAATATAAATCTGTAGTTCTAAAAAAGAACCAATTTAGTTGCACGAATCATTACATTTGTTTCAATTCAAATTCAAAATTAATTTATTGAAGATTCAACAATCCACCACACCGAGAATGAAGCATTATTACTTGACGTTTATTCGCTTAGCTTGCTTGCTACTGTTAATCACCAGCTCAATGGCTTCTTTGGGTCAGGCTGTTTCAATAAATTCAACAGGAGCAGCACCGGACGCACAGTCAATATTGGATATTTCTTCGACAACAAGAGGTGTGTTTCTTCCAAGAATGACCACTGCTCAAAGAGAATCGCTTATTGCTCCGTTGACTACCCCAGCGGATAATCACGGCCTTACTGTATATGATACATCCACTAAATCCTACTGGTACTGGGATGGATTGGTTTGGAGGGAAATTCCAAACACATCAGTTGCGGGAATAACCGCTAGTAACGGTCTTTCTGAAGTAAGCAATGACGTTCAACTTGGAGGAACGCCATTAAGTCATAATACGACTGTTGACCAAGGCGCTTACACCTTGGACTTCGCCTCAACTGCAGTCGATGGTTTTAGTATAGATGGCACCACATTTTCTATTGATGCGGCCAACAACAGAGTAGGCATGGGAACGAGTATTCCGTATACCAATTTACACTTAGAAGTAAGTAGCACGGGGTTCAATATTCCATTGGTGCTTCGTAATAAGAATGGTGGAGGAACCACAAGTGGAGCTACTGTTGGAATCGGATTCGCAAATGAACCTTCGAACTACGGAAACTTCTTCAAAGCTGCAATCGTTCATGAAAGACTTGGAAACTTTGGCGTTGGATCAATGCATTTCCTTCTAGATAATGTTGGAAATGGGACTTCAGCCACCATGGCTTCCGCAAGAATGACAATTCAGTCAGATGGAAATGTTGGAATAGGCGATCAAACACCTGATGCCAAACTTGATGTTGATGCTGCAAGTGGCAATCTGCTGATCTTAGCGCAAACTGGCACTACTAAAGCAATTGTTGACATCAACGGAAACCTCACTATTACAGGAAAATTCAATTCAAATGGCATTCAAGAGGTTTCTGATGCTCGGTACAAAAAAAATATAGAAAAATTAAATGGCGCTCTATCAAAAGTGATGAGAATTGAAGGTGTGACATACAATTGGAGACAAGATGAATTCCCTGAAAGAGCCTTTGGGCCTCGCACAGAAATTGGGTTTATCGCACAAGAATTGGAGAAAATATATCCAGAATTGGTAAATACAAATACTGATGGCTACAAATCAGTCCAGTACAGTCATATGGTACCAGTCCTATTGGAAGCAATGAAAGAACAACAACAATTGATAGAAACTTTAATGGCAAATGTTTCTACTTTGAATAGTGACTTGAAAGCATCAAACGAAAGAACAAATGAAGCTAACGGAAAAATTCTTTACCTCACCGCCAAGTTGGAGTCTATTGCCGAGAAATTTGACGAAATCGCTTCACCATCTACACTAACTTTGAAATATTAATAAGAATAATAAATTTGGCAATACATATTTACTTGCTCTAAATTACATTCTCGAAACCCAATCAAATGATGAATAAACTCTCACCATACTTCAAGCAATTATTGGTTTTGCTGCTGTTCTACACATTTCACACGACCTCTGAAGCTCAGACTAGGGTAAGTAGTCAATCTGAAGAACCATCTCTAGACGTGATTTGGACCTCGCTACTTGATTATGCTGGAATTTCGGAATCTGAGTTGCTTTCAGAATTTCCTTCTTTCCCAATCCGAGGAAAACAGGTTACGGGAATAGGAACTTGGTTACAGAAGAACAGGAATGAATCTGAAAACTTGCTAGCCCTTTTAGAAAAACATAAGATCACTCCCTCCAGAATACAGTTGGGACTCGGGGAGCGAGCCCTGCGATATACTGATGTTGTTCCATATTGGAGCAATGCTTTTGGTGCTTACGGGTCTGAAGCCGAGATTAGAAAACAACTGATTCATATGCCTGACCCTAAAGACTATTGCGAAGTAGGTGCATACTCAGCTGACATGAAGAAATTCGAAAGCTGGCGAGATGAGTTCGGTTTCGGTCCAGGTGCAAATGAGAGAATTGTAATTGAAAAAGCTCCTGACCCTCAATCGCTTTACGATGAAGACATTTATCCTTGCATTGGAAAATATTATGTTGCGATTGAAAAGTGGATCTGGGAATACCCAAAAGAGTATCATACAATGATGGCTGCATGTAATTGCAGTGATGTAAATTGGGTTGACATGCCTGTCATGCCCGATTCCCTTAGACAACCTTACTTGACGCCCAAAGAGAGAATTGCCTCAGCCATTCCTGTAGGATTTGACCCTGGTAGCGATGATCATGCATCAACCGAAACTATAACAATTGTCACATCTAACAACCCAATTGATGTTCTTAGCAAGGTCAATTCTAAACTAATAAGATCTGACTTGGAAACTACACTGATGAGCTCAGGTGATCAAGCGTTTGGAGATGCGCTAGTGGAAATAGTAGCAAATGAAGGCGAATTCTGGTTTATTTATCATTCATCATTGATTTGGTATTTCGAGCATGACCGCAGATTGTTTGATCTATTGTCTCCTATTGAGACGAAACATGGATATGACCTTAGTGGCATGCTAATTCGAGGTAATGCGAGTATCACTACGGTTGACGACAACGAGTTAATTGCGAAATTCAAATTGATATCACAATGAGAAATTACAGACTTTTATTCTTTTTAGCATCACTAATCACTGTCTTTTCTGCTACAGCTCAGACAGATTCTGATGGGGCTATGCGTGTATTCATGTACACCGTTTACATTTATACGGATAATAATGATGAATGGGGAACAGATGAGCACACTCATAAACTGTGGAGACAGGAATGGGGAGATGCCAGCGGTAACGGAACAGGCTGGGATCAATCTGCTTGTTGGGGAATGAACTGTGGTGGTGGATGTCAGGGTACTGTTAACTGGGGGCTTGATTACAACTACTATAACCAATCTACCGTGCCAACCCAAAACCGCATCTATTCTGAATATTGGGAAGATGATTGGGGAGATAGATGTACTTACGACACACCTTGGTATGCTGATAACGATGATGACCGCAACACGTGGGATCAAAATTACAATGTGCGTACTGGGTGCCCCTATGTATGGACGTATTTAGACTGGCAGGGAAGCTATTGGAGAAATGTACATTATTCCAGATTCTACTATTCATCGCCTAGACCAGACAACGCTTACGCAAATGGCACATCAGGTACTTTAGACCTCTGTGGCGCTCAGAATATTTCACTTACTTCAGCTGGTAAGCAATGTGGAAGCAGCACCTACTATTGGTATAAAGATGGTGTCTACATTGGTCAAAGCACAGGTACTTTAACATACTACGCAAGTACCAGTGGAACATACACGGTATACACCAATGATCAAAGCACTAACAGTATTTGGGGACGTGACGTTATTGTGAATATAGCATCTCCACCAACTGCCAATGCAGGTGCAGACGTCACTAACTGCGGCACCACTGGAATGATAACTGCTGGTGCAACTGGATCGGCAGGAACGGTAGCTTGGACCTGGTCTGGCACCGCTGCTACTCTAGGCAGCGCAAGCTCGCTCACAGGATGTACTATCAATCCTACCTCTTCAACAACTGCAGGTACGGGCACACTTACATTAACTATTAGCAGCGCAGGTTGCCCAAATGCCACATCCACTCGTACCGTTACTTGGCACGTGAAGCCAACAGGTACTGCGGGCTCCAATATTTCGCAATGCTTTGATTCTACTCCATTGGCTGCTATTGCCATGACAGGAGCCACTATGAATGGCAATGGTCAGACTTCAACTGGCACTTGGTCAACTACCAGTGGTACTGGAACTGGAACATGGTCGCAGAATACTGCAAATCCGGCAGCTGCAACTTTCACACCCACTTCTGAAAGTGGTTCATTAACTGTTCGTTTAAGGTTACAAGCTACAAGTGGATATTGTAATGGCCAGTTTAACGATTACACAAGAACAATTACTTGGAGCAGAATAGGCGGCTCTGCAGGATCGGCTGTAAGCCAATGTGCCACAACGAATATAACTACCGCAGACGCTTCTATATATGGAGCGGGAACAAGTGTTAGCTGGCAGTGGCTACCAGCAACAGGCTCTGCGACATTAAATAGCAATACTTCACTTACAGGTTGTTTCCTCAGTGGTCTTTCGGCAAGTGGCTCTGGAACACTAAGGTTAAGAATTATTGGCGTGGCTCCATGTAATGACAAATATTTGGATAAAGCTATTTCTTGGTCCTCTACCCCGCTTGGTAACGCTGGATCTGCTATCTCAGTCTGTACAGGATCGGGAACACCAATACCAATGACCGGTGCCACCGGTGGTGGGCTTACTGGAACACCTACTTGGACAGGAGGGGCCGGACTAGGCACTTGGACAAACGGAGGCTCTGACCCCGCAGCTTGGACATTTACTCCAAATGGTACAAATCCATCAGGAACATTTACAGCAACATTAGATGTTGCAGGTATTTCGCCTTGCTCTGGTAGCGCTCCAACTACAACACGTACTGTAAGCTGGTCAACGCCACCGACTATCTCCATTGGCAGCGCAGTTAACTCTTGCAACGGAAGTGCTGCTGTCACACTTACAGGAGCGGCTGCAGGAGGCTCCATTAGTGGTTTCTCTTGGACCGTTCAATCTGGCGGTGGTTCAATTACTGGATCTGGTTCAAATCCTGCCACATATTCTTATGACACCCCAGGTGCTAACGGAACAGCAGTAGTGCGACTTACTGCCAATGCCAACGGAAATTGTACCGTAAGTCCTTACCTGGAACAAACCATACAATGGGGTTCAATTTCAGCATCTTCTCCAGCTACTATCACTTCTTGTGGTAATGTTGCCAACATTGCCATGTCTGGCACAGCTACTGGTCAAGTGGATCACGTAACTTGGTCTGGACAAACTGGTGGAAGCTGGGCCACAACACATGCTACCAATCCATCAGCTTGGGTATTTGACCCAACATCTACTTCGGGCAATTTCAATGCAACACTCACTGTTTACGGTGCTGGCGGATGTGTAGGACAGACCACTACGTCAGTAACAAATGTAGATTGGGATGTGTATCCTACGGTTGAAGCAGGCACTCCAATAGTGGTGTGTACAGGTGCTGGAGTTAATATTCCAATGGGCGCTTCTCCTAACGCTGCTGGTCAATACACTACAGTTCAGTGGACGACATTATCAGCTGCATATGGATCTGGAACTTGGAACAACGGAGGTACAAATCCTGATAACTGGACTTTTACTCCAAGTACAGACGAGGGAGCAATTGTTGCACAATTACAAGTGAATGGTAATGGAAGTTGCACAGGAACGAATGTTACGGACATTAGAACCATACAATGGTCCAAGGCCCCTGTAATAAGTTCAATTGCAACTACTTCAAATTCTAACTGTAATTACGCAAACGGTGCCATAGCTATAACCGCTACAGGTAATGGTCCATTAAGCTACTCATCTAACAATGGTGGACTTTATCAACCTCTTAGCACCATACCTGGGTTAGCTACAGGAAACTATACAGTAGTTGTACAGGACACGGTTGGTTGCTCTACACCTTACGCATCTAATCCTGTTAACGTTGGTGGACTTACTCCAATAACAGCCTCATCTGTTGTTGTTACTAGCGGTAATCTTTGCGCTGGTGGTTTTTCGGGTGTTATAACCGTTACTGGAATGAGCGGTGGTGGTGGTGGACCATTTACCTACGCCCTTGATGGTTTGGGGAGTTCCCGTACTTATGACGTAACCTCTGACCCTATGGTGATTGACAGTCTTCCGACAGGTGCTGTCAGCCTTGTGATACTTGATCAATTTGGTTGCGAATCAGTAGTTTATCCGAGAACGATAACGTCTCCATCCCAAATAAACATCAATACACTCAACGTGGTAGATGTGGTTGGTTGCGGATCTAGTGGAACAGGTTCCATTACAGCAGCAGCAACTGGTGGTTTTGGCACATTAGAGTACTACCTCAACGGAACTCCTAACTCACCAACTACTTCTGGATCTTTCAGCGCCTTACCTGGTGGTAGTTACGAAGTTATGGTGCAAGATGCTAACGGTTGCCAAACACTGGCGCAAACGCAGATAAATGCACCCTGGACCGTTACTGCTGGTAACGAACGTTACAAATGTGGGACAAGTAACACTCCATTGGCTGGGGAAATAATAGGGACACTCCCCGCTACATGTACTTCAACCAGTACTTGCTCTTCTGGTTGTGGTATGCCTAGTGGTTACTGTGCTTATGCTTCATCCAACAGTGGTGATGAACGAATAACATCTGTTACCTTCAATGGTGCGACACAAACTAGCGGTGCGAGTTTCTACACAGACTATAGTGGTTCGATGTTTACTACTGTTGACAAAGGCTCTACATACACAATATCTGTGAGTATGTCGGTTGGTGGTACCTACACAGAGTACTTCAGAGTTTGGATAGACTGGAACAGAGATGGTACTTTCGATGATACGGGAGAAAACATGCTGATATTTGGTGGGTCAACTGGGTCTTCTACAAGATCATTGAGCATTACCATCCCTTCGTATGCTGTTCTTGGTGAAACCAGAATGCGGGTAGGTGTAAGATATAATGGTGATATGAGTGCAAATGCCTGTGGAACACATGGTACCTATGGCGAGGTTGAAGATTATCGTATCAACATTATAGATGTAACAACAACCACTGCCACTCCAACCTATACTTGGTCGGTCGTATCAGGTCCTGGTACCCTTCCACTTGGTGCAAGCTCATTATCGGCAACAGCTAACGCTTCTGCAACCACAGACTACAGACTTACAGTAAATGATGGTTGTGGATGTGTACAAAGTGATGATGTACGTGTTAATGTAAGTGCTGCAACCACTAGCACCAGCCAAACAAACGTAGATTGCTTTGGAAATACAAATGGTTGTGTAACACTTAATCCAAGCAGCGGTGTTCAGCCTTATCTATTGTTCGGACCATCAAGTCAGGTTCAAGTTTTTGGTGGCAGCATGAGACCTTTCACTGTCAACAATACATCTGGAACGGCATACACAAATCATCCGGTTAAAATGACCATTCCATATTCTGCTGGAATGCGTGCAGATTTCGGAGATATACGGTTCTTCAATTCCAGCCAAGCTAAACTCAGCTATTGGGTAGAATCGTATACCTTAAGTTCAAGTGCAGTTGTTTGGGTTAAGATGCCATCCTTACCAACAGGAAACTCTACCATTTACATGACATTTGGTAATGTGAGCCTTAGTTCAGAATCTGAAGGAGATGATGTCTTCCAATTCTTCGATGACTTCAATTCTTACAACGTAGCCAAATGGCAGCGAGGTGTAATTGCAGCAACAGGCGGAACTGACTGGTCATACTATGGTGGAAGACTTGTTGGAGGAAATACCAATCGCTATCAGCAGACTGTAAATACCTTCAGTGGCAACTTAATCAACGAGGCAAGAACCTATGAGACAGCATCTGCCGGAAACGGATATACGAGTGCGGGTTTCTTCTCAACAACAACTAATTGCCTGAACATTCTGAACCATGCCGGCACTAACTATTGCAGGAATGATGGTACGTGGCCTAACTTCACAGGTGGTGGTGCTGGTCAACTAAACGTGTGGATAAGAGAATACGTTCGAGCCAATGGAACCTCTGCATACGTAAGTAGAACAATTGAGGGTGGTTCGACCTACGGTTCGGCTTACACTAACTCTGGTATATCAGCAGAAAGAATCCGCTTAGGATCACGTGGCGATAACTCTGCTTACGACCAGAATTTCACAGGTCAGTGGGACTGGATGTTCGTACGACCATACATTTCTGTAGAACCAACGGTAAGTGCGGGAACGGTTCAAATATCTGACAATGAGTTTTGCGGGTTTGGAAGTGGTGCTTACAACTTCAATATTGTTGATGTTGCAGGGTGCAATAATCTGAAGAATGTAACGATTACTGCTCCGGCAGCAGCCTTGACTTTATCTACTGCCGCAACTACTGTAAATTGCTACCCTCCAGTAGATGGAACAATCAATCTTACCGTTACTGGAGGGACTCAGATTACACCTGCTCCACCTTACTTCTATAATTGGACAGGTCCGAGTGGCTACTCGAATAATATTGAGGATCTGTCGGGATTGGGTGCTGGCTTGTATAACGTTACGGTTGCTGACGATAATGCATGTACAGCCAGTACATCCGTGACTTTGTCACAACTGGTTCCAATAACGAGTGGTTATTACACCTTTACAGGTAATGTAAGCCGCCTTTGGGAAGTTGCAGACAACTGGGATTGCAATGTTCCGGATGCCGCATCTCAAGTGATCATACCTGCTGTTCCAATTGGCAATAGAACCCCTCTAATACAGCTTGGAGTTACAGCGCAGTGTTTGAACATCCAAATACAAGGAGGTACGGCAGACTTACTTGAAATTCAATCACTGCCTACCCCTGGAGGAGGGGTGTTGATCGTGAATCAATAGGATTGAGTCTCACGAACAGGTACTTAAAGGCCACCATTGCATATACAATGGTGGCCTTTTTTCTTATTGCTGACTGAATCAACCAGTAACTGTTAAGATAAACTATACTCGTGCATTGATTAGTGAGTGTTCAAGCTTATCCCGTCAAACTGCCTGCATACGGCCAAGAAAATCGCTTCCAACCCAGATTAGGGACGGCATAAAAAAGCACTATAGCTTATAGTACCAAAGCCTACAACTGAATTAATAATTCTCCCAACTAAAGCTTTCACCAAACGGATCTGAATAATCTGGATTGTTCAAGAACAAAGGGTCATCGAATAAAGCAAAAAGCTCTTCGGCATGATCAATATCATACTGTCTTATACCCTGATTAAAATTAAACTCTAGTTGAGGATTTAGCTTCCCCAGATCTACTAGATGCTCATCATAATGCTCCATTACCTCGCATATTGTAGCAAACCTCCCATCGTGCATGTATGGGGCCGTTTTTAATATATTGAGCAGGCTAGGAACCTTAAACATAATTGTGTCTTCATCTATTGCATTCGTTGCCATTAGTTCGCCACCATAAACATTGCCACCATGGCACTGATTACAATTTTCCGACAACCTTATGAAGCTACCTTTCAACGTATTGCGGTTGGAAACCGGGCCTTCCGTCCAAAAACTTTTATCGTTAGGATCACTCGTTACTTCAAAATATTCTTCTGGTTCAAGCCCCATACTCACTAGCGTTCTCATAAACTGTGCTAGAGCTTTTGAAACAGCTGACATAGTAAGCTCCTCATTAGGAAACGCTTTGGAAAACAGACTTGGATAATAGGTGTGCCTTTGCAATTCTATGATCAACTCAATTGTGTCTTGATCCATTTCGAATTCATTGGTGAGCGGCTCTCTAACCAACCTTTCCAGAGATTTGGATCTGCCATCCCAAAAAAAGAAATTAGCCCATGCCAGATTCACCAAGGTCATGGTGTTTCGCGCAATAGTATCCCCATAAGTCCCAACAGCCGTTCTTCTTCCATCAGTAAAACCTTTGGATTGAATGTGGCAGGAACCACAAGACATCTGGTTGTTCGCAGAAAGCATCGGGTCATAAAATAGAAGCCGACCTAAACGAACTCCCTCTTGTGTCATAGGATTGCCAGGTGGAATATACGGTGGACTAAACTCTTCATTGAACCTAATAATATACGGAGTAGGCTCAGAATACTCCAACTTACGATTCGTAAGGCTTATTGCCCCGATCGCAACAACTCCAAGAGAAAAAACTCTCAGGTATTTGAAATTTCCACTTAAATCAATACTCATTTACAAATATTACAACAACTATACGAGGACCAACAATCATGACAATAAAATCATGTACTAATCTTAAAAAAAAATGTGAATCAATAAATTCATTTTCCCTGCTCCTCACTCACGATGAAAAACATAGAATTTGATTGCTACCAACATTTACAATACCAACAGAGGTTTGTAAGAATAGTTAAGCAGAACAAAACAAATTCAATCCTACTCAAGTACACAGCCAACTGGATTGGTCTTTTTGTGCACAATCTCCCTGTTTCCAATCATCGATTGAATCGCATCAAGCAGATAATGTGAAGTTGTCTTATTTGAAGACTTACCTATTTCATAAAACCAGTCATCAATTAAACCTCGGTAGTAAACTGAATCACCAATAGACAATACAGCTTCTGGCGTAACTGTTGCATTCCATCTGTCTCTCTGAACGTAATTTGAATCAATAAGAATGTTGTATTCTATATTAAACTTCGACACAAACCTATCAACCATATCTTGATTGTAGTAGGTACCCGAAACAACACCAATCATCTTAATATCATGACTGTTTGTAAGTTTATTAATGTCATTCAAAATCACACTATATTGCTGACAAATAGGGCAATGTGGAGAGATAAACACGGTCAAGACCGTATCAACTTTACCGGTTTTAATTATGATATTGTCCATCTCCCCTGCAATCAAAGAATACTGAAATGCAAAAAATGCAACTAAAATCGACAATAAATTTCCCCGTATCATTTCGACTGTTTTGCTTATTTCTTTTTTTCTCGAGTCCTACCAGTGCTCAAGTTAAATATTATCCTGATGTTGCTGATGTATTGGAGCTTAAATGTGGCATTTGTCATGTAGAAAATGGCGTTGCGCCATTTACCATAAATTCGTTTGAAGATGTCATGGGACACTTAAAGACCATAGACAAAGTAATTCGAATAGGATACATGCCTCCTTGGTATGCAATTGAAGAGAAAATTGAGTACTCAAATTCGCTAAGACTTTCAGAAGATGAAACAATGTTAATTCAAAAATGGATCAGCGATGGGTGTATCAAAGGATCCCTTTCCAAACATTTAGCTAAAAAAAAGGATGACACCAAAAGAGAAGACTACCCGTATTATAGGGATTATACCGTTTTCCAGTCATCAACGGTAGTTGCTTCAAATCAAGACAGGTACTTTCGTGTAAGTCTAATTCCAGTGTTTGGAATACATGAAGAAATGGATATTGTAGGAATAGACATTATTCCTGACAACACCAACATAGTTCATCACGCTGAGGTATACGCAGTATTATCAAGAGATTTTGATAGCGAGATCTACCTTGAATCGGATTACTTCTTTATGAAAGGCCAACAGACCATGCCTGGAAGTTACTACCGATTCGTGTCTTCTTGGCTACCGGGACAGGACATGGACTTATTCCCTGAAGGAACGATTAAAAAAATCACTCAGGATGAACTCCCAGTACTACTTCTACATTATAGCGCGTTTCCGTTGCTCCAGAAAGACAGCACAACTGTTCGATTCTATTTGAATGATCCAGCAAAACAGAATAGTGTAGAACAGTGCAAGGAGTATACCGTCATTGATTCTCGAGCATGGAATCCTGACCGAGTCTTCATACCAGCTGGAAGGGTCGTAACTAAAACCCTTTTACGTAATTTGGAAGATGATGACGATGTATCCATTTTTGCCATAAGACCACACGCTCATCAACTTTGTGTGGCAATGAAAGTTGAACTGATTACACCTCTCCAAGACACCATTCTATTACTCGATTTACCGAAATGGGATTTTGATTGGCAACATATTTATCGTTTGAAAAATTACGTCAAAGCACCAAAAGGGAGTACAATCCTCTTTAAAGCCACCTATGATAATTCAGCTAGTAATCCAGAAAACCCCAATAATCCGCCTGAAGATGTTTATAGCTCATTTAGAGCTAATGACGAAATGATGGTGTGTTTCATTCTTGGGAAAAAGTATGTAACTGATGATGAGAATCAACTTGTCAAATATCCTTCGTTGAACTTTACTCGACACTAACCTGCTTACGGTTCTTTAACGCTTATACAAGTATCAATAGAAGGCTACTTTCAATGAATTTTCACGTAGCTAACGCTTCCTGTTGTTTCACCGTTTATTCTAAGCGATACACTACGATTACGCAGAGGTTCAAGAATTCCTTTATTCCGCCAATGAACTTGATGAACCACCACGAAGTCTAAGGAGTCTAAATTATTCAGATTAACTTTTTTACCGAGCCGCTGCGGAAGGTTTACGATTGAATATCGGAATTCTCCGAACTCCATCTTCCTATTGAAAACCGAATCATCCAACGCTACAAACTGCTCGTTTTCAATTCCTTTGCACCACCAGTGATGGCGGATGTGGAAAAGCATGGAGCTCTCATTATTCCAAAGTTCTTCGCTTGAGAGAAATGTCACATCTGTTCCGTTAACAAGGGCGATGGCCGTTTCATTTCTGACGTTATAGACGGTAAGGAACTGTTGGTTTTTCTGCTGATAGACCTCCACCGTTTGCATAACCATAAAAATCACTGCCAGGATCAAACTGGAATAAAAACCAAGGCGCTGTTTCTGCAACACGAAAATGAGGAAACATGATATTACTCCATAGATAATCAATGCTTCCAAGGTTGAAATATCAATTCCAGAAAGAACAGAGTATGGAATCTGTTCAATCCATACTACTACTTGGTTGAGAATGGAAATGACGGTTTTAAGGAACCATCCGAACAAAAGCAACGCTTGTTGCCACAAACAGACAACGAAAAGCGAAAATCCGAGATATAGAATCAGAGTCGCTGCGGGGATAACCAGAAGATTCGAAATCGGGAACAGAATTGGGAACTGGTGGAAGTACAAAAGGCCTAAAGGGAAAGTGCCAATTTGTGCTGCAACCGAAACACAGGTAATAGACCATGCCCAATCAAGAATCCTGTTCTCAAACACGATCAACTCCACCAATTTCGGCTGGATCAATACAATACCGATAACGGCTGCGTACGACAATTGAAAACCAACCTGCATCACGATCATCGGGTCGTAAAGAACCAATCCAAACACTGACACCGCAAGCGTGTTGAAAATATTGGAATCTCGGTTCATCGCTTTGCCAATGGCTACAAACGAGAACATGGTGGCAGCTCGTGCTACGGAAGGCGAAAATCCTGTAAGTGCCGCATAACTGAACAGCAGAAAAACAAGCAAAACGGTTTTCAGAATGCGACCATTCCTGTACCTATCCATGAACAACAGAAGCTTGCTAAGTATAATGTAAACAATTCCCACGTGCAGTCCAGAAACGGCCAGCACATGCGTTGCCCCTGCCCCTGCGTAGGCGTTCATCAATTCCCTATCCAATTCGGCCCGAAAACCTAGAATAAGCGCTGAAGCCACGGAAAGCTCGTTTCCCTGAAGACCAGCCTCCTTTAGTTTGCCAATAAGAATGGAGCGCAGATCCAGAAACCATCCATAGATACTCGGATTTCCGGCTGAAAGCCATTTCCAATCGGAAGATTGTACATACCCGCGATGGCTGATATAATGGAACCGTAGATAGCGTGGGTAATTGAATTCATTCGGATTACCCAAAGCCTCAACTTCTTGAATGTTTGTCCTTAGCAATAGTTCATCACCATACTTGATCTGTTTACTTGCCGAATCAGTCTTAAAATAGAGAATCACCTTGCCGAATTGTTGTTGATCAACATCGGTCACATTTGCTACAACCTCTATAGATTTTTGCTTTTGTCGAGGCTGATCGTCCACAACTGCGATGAATGATTGAACCCCATTTGTTTCAAATGATTTTAAATGATCCGGAAAAATGCGATCAGAAACCGAGATGGTGAGCATTGACCCGATAAGGTAGGATGCTGGCCAAAGAGCCATCCCGAACCTGTGCGTGATGCGCTTTTCGGAGCCAAAAAGGACAGTTGCCAGCGCAATCAAACCAGCTGCGACTGAACCGAAGATCAACTGCGTAGAGGTAATTTCAATTTCCTCTAGCAGGAACGCCCACGATACGATACCCCCTAAAAAAGGGATAAGCACTCGGAGCATGGGAAATGAGTTCCAAACCTTCATGAGACAAGTTCATTCCTTGTTATGAATTTAGAGATTTATCAATAATTAACAAGTGGGTGATGAAAACTGTGATTTCCAATCAATTAACGGGGCTTACGCTTAGCGTAATTTGCATCAAATGCGATTCTCATTGGCCGACACCGAAGTACAGGCACTCATCCGATTACTGGATGACCCTGATGACCATGTGTTCAAAAGTGTTAGTCAGAAGCTTGTTTCGTACGGTAAAACAGTGATTCCGCACCTCGAAACTGAATGGGAGGTGAACGCGCAGAACGGAATTCAAGACCGGATAGAAGAGATTATTGATCAGATTGAATTTGACGCCTGCAAAACGGCATTGACCATTTGGAAAGACAACGGGGCAAAAGATCTATTGGAAGGAGCCATTATTGCCTCCATGTTTCAATATCCGGACCAACCGATCGAGTTTATTAAGGCGCGCATCGAATTGCTGCGAAGAGATGTTTGGATTGAGCTCAACGACCATCTTACTTCGTTAGAGAAGGTTCGTGTGATAAACCACATACTCTATGATGTCTATCATTTCGGACCATTTCTAAAGTATCATTCATCTGACCAATCTTGGTTCATCGCCAACGTGCTGGAGCACCTTAAGGGAAGTCCAACAACGATGGCAATTCTGTACAAGGCAATTGCTGACAGATTAGAACTTCCGATTGTTGGCATCAATCTTCCTGATCATTTCATTCTCGGATACTTGGACATGAACAATGCCACAGGAAACGACCTGTTGTTTTACATCAACCCTTTCAGCAAGGGCGCTGTTTTCGGCAAAGGCGAATTGGAACGCTATATTGAGAAAATGGGAATTGAAATGCATGCGGATGACCTTAAACCGCAAACCAACGACCAGATCATCAAACGGCTACTGACCGATCTGAAAGCTTGCTATCGCAGACTAGGGAAATATCGTAAACTTGACCAGATCGATCAGTTGCTGAGCATCTTTTGAACGCGCAATAACTTGAACTTTCCACCGTAGTAAACGCGGAAACCCACCATGAGCAACAAGGACATTTTCAAGCAATGGTGTAAAAATCACCCTGAAATTCCATTGTTCCTGCAGTATGACTGGATGGAAATTGTGGCCAAACCCCAGCAATGGGATGTGGCTCTGGTCGGTTCCGAAAATGACGTTCAGGCCTTTATGGCTTACTTCAAAAAGCGTAAACTACAATTCGACATCATAACTGTTCCGCCACTTACACCTTACATGGGACCGTGGCTGCATTATCCCGAAGGACAGAAGGAAGCAACGCGCCTTTCGTTTGAGAAAAAGATGATGGAACAACTGATTGCTCAGTTACCGAAAACCGACAAATTCATCCAATATTTCCATCCAGAGATCACCAATTGGTTGCCCTTCTTTTGGAAAGGATTTGAGCAATCAACCCGTTACACATACATCATTGATGATCTTTCCGATCCATCCGTTCTGTATGAAAATCTTCAAAGCAATGCGCGAAGAGAGATTTCCAAAGCGCAGAAAACACTCAGCATTTCAGAATGCAAGGATGCGAACATACTTCACGAATTGAAGACGAAAGATTACAAAGCGAAAGGCGAAGAAATCAACTATTCGGCCGCTTATTTCAATAGCGTTTTCGAAAAACTCAATACAAAACAAGCATGCAAGGTTTGGCTTGCCTCCGATGCTGATGGAAATCCTGTAGCTTCTCTCCTACTCGTTTGGGATGATGAATCTGCTTATTACTTGGCTGGCGCGGCAGACCCGAATAACAGAAGTACTGGCGCCATGAGCCTACTGCTGTGGACTGCCATTCTGTTTTCCTCAAGCGTAACAAACGCCTTTAATTTCGAGGGCAGCATGATTGAACCCGTAGAGCGCTTCTTCCGATCCTTTGGAGCTAAGCAAACGCCTTATTTCGAGATAAGGAAAACGGATTCTAAACTCCTCAAATTGCTCTAAACAAAAAGCGTCCGACCAAGGTCAGACGCTTTTCCTAATTAGCAACGAACTAATTCCAATCGCCTTATTTAGCGTAAGCTACAGCTCTCTTCTCACGAATTACTGTTACTCTCACCTGACCCGGATAAGTCATTTCATCCTGAATCTTCATCGAGATATCCAGTGCCAACTGATCTGACTGTGCGTCAGTTACTTGCTCACTTTCTACGATAACGCGCAACTCACGACCAGCCTGAATAGCATACGTTTTTGTAACTCCTGGATAAGCTAAAGCCAAGGCTTCCAACTCGTTGATACGCTTGATGTAGCTCTCAACGATCTCGCGTCTTGCTCCTGGCCTTGCACCAGAAATCGCATCGCACACCTGAATGATAGGAGAGATCATCGTGGTCATTTCTATCTCATCATGGTGAGCTCCAATAGCGTTGCAGATGTCTGGCTTCTCGCCATATTTCTCAGCCAATTTCATCCCAAGAATAGCATGTGGCAATTCTGGTTCCTCATCTGGCACTTTACCAATATCATGCAATAGACCAGCACGTTTCGCCTTCTTCGGATCCAAGCCCAATTCGGCCGCCATGATCGAACACATGTTTGCAACCTCACGGCTGTGTTGAAGCAAATTCTGTCCGTAAGAAGAACGATACTTCATTCTTCCCACCATTCGGGTCAATTCTGGATGCAGACCGTGAATTCCAAGGTCGATGGCAGTTCGTTTACCGATCTCCACAATTTCTTCCTCCAATCGTTTTTTGGTCTTAGCCACCACTTCCTCAATACGAGCTGGGTGAATTCGTCCATCAGTTACCAATTGGTGCAAAGCCAATCGGGCCGTTTCACGTTTAACTGGATCGAAACCAGAAAGAATGATTGCTTCTGGTGTATCATCTACAATGATCTCAATGCCTGTAGCAGCTTCCAATGCTCTGATATTCCTTCCTTCACGACCGATGATGCGACCTTTAACCTCATCACTTTCTATTCGGAAAATTGAAACGGCATTCTCGATGGTGTGCTCCGTAGCCACTCGCTGAATGGTCTGAATCACAATCTTTTTCGCTTGTTTATCAGCTTGAAGTTTGGCCTCTTCAACTGTTTCATTGATAGCAGCCATGGCAGCAGTCTTAGCTTCAGCAGTTAACGCCTCAACCAATTGAGCTTTGGCCTCTTCCGCCTTCATTCCTGCCACTTTCTCCAAACGCTCCACTTGCTTCTGTCGGTCGCGTTCCACTTCTTCAATCTTCTTATTGAAGATCTCTAACTGTCCATCAAGCTTTTCTTGCTTGCGTTTGGCCTCATCCACCTCACGTCTGGCAGCTTCTCTTTCGCGTTTTACCTCTTCAAATTTCTGATTGAGTGAACCTTCTTTCTGCTTAATTCGGTTTTCGCCCTCTACCATCTTCTGGTTACGTAGGTTCATCTCTTCAGCCAATTTCTGGTTACGCTGATTCACTTCCTTCTCATAGCTATCCTTCAGATCATGGAACTTTTCCTTTGCCTGAAGAATTCGTTTCTCTCTGATCACCTCTGCCTTTTCTGTGGCCTCCTCAATGATCTTATTGGCCTGCGCATGCAAGGCTTTCTTGTTGTAGGCCATCATGCCTGCACCTCCAAGAATCACCCCGACCAAAGCGGCCATCAATCCTACTATTACCATCTTCTTACTTCGTTTTGGTTAAAAAAAAACCCGCACAGATCCTTGGTCTAATTAAACTCCAATATGACATGATTGGGACTGCCGAGCGCATCAGAGGTCCACTGTCCACTCCAGCAAGCTGGAACGAAACCATGTCGAAACATGGTTGAGGCCTTTCTTTAACACCCTTGAGCTTAATCCCAATTTTTTAAACGTTGAGTTTAACAAACATCGATCTATGCGGGAAATCGTTGCAACGCCTTACAGCGTTGTGTATACTTATATAAAGAACGAACTAATTAAATCAAGTGGTGGCATCGAGCAATTGCTCCACTGCCTTAAGCTTACTGAGTACATTCTGCTCTACACTACAGGCTTTCTCCTCAAACTCCATCGCCTCTGTAGCAAACTGCAAAACACACATGCTCAATAAATCCCTAATATCTGTAACGGCATACTTGTCCTCATACATCTTCAGCCTCTCCCGTATCTGCCGCTCAGCCTTTCTTATGGTTTCTTCTTCCTGTGGTGTTTCCACCGTCATCGGGTAACTCTTACCTGCTATCCTTACCGTTATTGCCTGAGTTCCCATTCAAAAAGAATGTGCCTTAATTATTAAGAAGTGCTATACACTTGTCAACCTCCCGCACCAATTCATTCAACCTCTTTCTTTGCTCCTTACGGTCCTCATCATCTTCGGTTACCGCATTTGCAATTTTAACAACTTTATTCTTTTCCTCCAGTTTGCTCAACACATTTTTTTGATCACTTATCACCTGAACCAATTCCTCATTCCGAGTCTTTAATTTCAGATTCTCCGACTTCAATTCAGCTTGCATTCTGGCCAGTTTTTCAACTTTGGCTGCAAGTCCGCTTATGTATGTGTCCAAGTTCTCCATCCGGAAATTTGAATATACAAACATACCGTTTTAAGTGCTGAGATTTCAGCTACAAAAACGTAGAATCGATGATTATTCACTTTCCAGTCTACGATATTGAAGTTTAGATGATTGATCGTGTTTATCCGTTGCCGATTTCGGTCCGATCATTGTTCTTTGCTCCCATCATGCGACCACTCATTTTCATCTGTCTTCTGCTTCTAAACTTTTCGGTCGTGGCGCAGGAAACCACCTACGCCAACCCACTTGATGGCGAATTGATTCTCTCCGGAAATTTCGGAGAAGTACGCACCAACCATTTTCACTCTGGCTTGGATATTAAAACAGGCGGGGTTGAAGGAAAATCGGTCTATGCGGTGGCAGATGGTTTCGTTACACGGATTTCGGTTGGCGGTGGCGGTTTCGGAAAGGCCATTTACCTGGAACATCCCAACGGGAAGACAACCGTTTACGGCCATTTGAGTGCTTTTGCTCCAGAAATTGCCAAATACGTGAAAGAGCAGCAATATGCCAAGCGGAGTTTTGAAGTTGACCTTACCGTTCCTCCTGCCCTATTTCCTGTCCAAAAAGGAGCGGTGATCGCCAAGAGTGGGAACTCAGGCGGATCAGGTGGGCCGCATCTACATTTTGAGATTCGGGAAACGATAGGACAACATCCAGAAAACCCACTCAATTATGGTTTTGAGGTGAAGGACAACCGCAAACCTGAGTTGCAAAAGTTGTGGGTCTACGTCCACTCCAACAGCGGACATGTGGAAGGATTGGTGGCTGAGAAAGGATTTGCATTGAAACAGACTGGCGATAAGTACTCATTGACCACTGGTGATACGATAAGAGCAAGCGGCACGCTGAGTTTCGGGTTGGCAGCATTGGACCGATTTACTAGCGCCAGTAACGTCTGTGGCATTTATAGCATGAAGGTAAAAGTGGGTGATGCTGTCATTCATGAACAGAAAATTGACAAAATTCCTTTCGACAAGAAGCGAATGGTGAATTGCCATATCGACTATCAGAAGAATAAGACCGAAAGCCAAAAGGTCTATCGAACATACATTGCTCCTGGCAATACTCTTAGTTTATATTCATCTGTTATAAATGGTGGAACAGTTAAAATTGAAACTGGGAAATACTATGCGGTACAGATGGATGTTCGCGATCATGAAGGTAACCTGAGCAAACTCAATTTTACCATTCACGGTCACGACAGAACAATTACTGCGCTGTCCCCAACAGAAACGGTAACTGAACTCTTCTACCCGAAAAAAGAAAATTCGTTTTCGAACCATTCGCTTCAAATGACCATTCCTCCAGGATGCATTTACGACACACTGAAGTTCAAATACGACCTGAAGCCTGCATGCAAAGGCTGCGTTTCTGCTGTGCATTCCATCGGAAAAATCCTCGACACACCTTTAGACAATTACATGTCGCTCTCCATCAAGATGAATGAACTTTCGGAAGCCAAGATGCAGAAAGCGATAATGGTCTCATTCAATTCTAAAGGAAATCCGATCTCTGAAGGAGGAACAGCCAAACATGGTTGGATGAATGCAAAAACCCGAAGCTTTGGCGATCATGCCGTGATGCTTGATAGCGTTGCGCCCCGTCTCACTCCCAAGAACTTTAAAGATCAAACCTCAACCACAGGTCTTTCTAGATTGGAATTCACGCTTTCAGATAACCTTGCAGGTGTGAAAACTGTGACCGGGACCCTAAATGGTAAATGGGTATTATTGGAACAAGACCCGAAGAACAGCCTTCTTTATTACACGAAAGACGAACGCTTCATTAACGGACAGAATACCTTCCGAATCTCAGCAACCGATGCTGTAGGAAATGTGAGAGAGTTGAACGTGACGGTTCAGTAACGCTTCTTTTTCGTGTGTTGCCGATTATCAAACAAATTCAACACTACCAATCTGTTCTTTTCAACGCGATAGAATAATCGATTGTGTTTGGTCAATTTAAAACCACGAATGCCGTTTTCAGGATGCTCCAATGTTCCGAGTTCGGGGGTTCGGGCCAATAGTTGAAGAATCGCTTCTGTTTTCTGGACGAAGGCCCGAACCACCTTCTCGTTCCAGTCTGTTTCGAGATAATCGATAATCGCATCAAACTTGGCAGACGCCCTTTTGGTCCAGACTATTTCTTTAGCCACTTCAGGTGCTTTTCCATCACCACATTGTTGCCAACGATGTTTTCTTCATCAAGGCTTTCTTCGTAAGACGCAAGAAGTTCCGCCTTATCCGCGCCACTCAATGTGTTCCAAAGTTCACCTTCTTGATTTTCATTCAACTTGTTGATAAGTTGATAGTACGAATTCAGTGCATCTCCGTCTCCTATCTCATCAATCAGTTTGTGGAAGGCTTCTCTTGTTTTCATGAATTTGAAGTTAGCCAATTTTCATTTCACATTCGCTATAGCGCAAATTCATTCCTTAGTAAGCCCCATTCCGTTTCCTTACAAACCACTCAACACTGAGGAGGGCAAGGATCAAGAAGAATATCCATTTCAAATGAATGGCCTCTTTGAACCACGTTTGTTCGTAGACCACATTTCGAATGTCATCACGCGCTTTGATGGCTTGGGCTAAGTTCTCCAATTCTCGTGGGTAGAAAAGTTCACCTCCTGTACCATTCGCAATCTTGTGCATCAATGCGTGGTCGGCTGTGGTGCGCGTAGTTTCCAACTTCTGAGCTGCTACCATAAATTGACCACTGCTTTCCAGCACTTTTCCGCCATTGCTAACCTGTGCCTTGTAGCGATAGTTTCCTTCTTTGAAACTTCCGGCATTCAGTCGGTAAGAATTATCCGTTCGGTTGAATTTGTATTCGAAGACCTTTCCTGACTCGTCTGTGATCGTCAAATCGACTTCTGGTTCGTTGACGGGTTCGTAGGTCTCATTGTAAAGTTCCGCGTTGAAGACAATTGCCTCATCTTCGCTGTAACGGTTCTTAGTATTCACGCGGAAAAGGCTCTTGTCGGTTTTGAGTGCAAGGAACTGCACCACTTTCGAAAGCATCGCATCAAATATCTCGTGCGAACCATTTTCCTCAAAATCGCGGATGCGCCATTTCCAGATGCCATCGCCTACCAGCACGCCCGTCTTTCTGCCCGAAACATCGTTGAAAAGCAAGAGCGGATTCTGCGTTTCCACATTTCCAATGCGCTGATTGAACAGCGTTTGTGCCGAACCACTTGCCGCATACTCCCCAAAAGGTGCATTGAGAGGCGGGAATCGTTGAAGCATTCTTCTTACGTTCTCATCCAAGGTGAAGAGTGAAAATCCTTTGGCAAATACAGGCAACACTTGATTCTTTGATTGTCGCGCTGCATTTATCTGTAATCCGAAGTTCATATCGTTGAACCAACGTAGGTCGGTCTTGCTGCCTACAATGCAAAAAACAGGCACCGTAGAAGCTCGAACCTTGTCCATTTCTGGCCGTCCAGCGCCACCTTGCTGTGGCAATTGATGCAAGATAATGAGGTCGTATTGCTCAGCATTGAATTCCCGTTCGCCAAGCACCATGGCATCCACTTCATAATTATCGTTGCCCGAAATGGAGCGTTTCAAGGCTGCGATGTCTGGATGCGGATTAGCTGCAAGGATGAGCACCTTTTGCCGTCCGTCCAGCACTTCCACAAAGAAATCTTGCGTGTTATTGCTGCGCGAAAGTTCTCCGCTCAGTACGCTGACGCTTGCTTTTATCCTGTTCAATCCAGGTGTTTCTGCTTTCAGTTTTGCAGAAAGCACCTTTCGGAATGAATTGCTGTTGATGCTTACTTTCTGTTCCCAAAGAATTCCTTTCTCAGCCGAAAGTTGAACGGTCACTTCCTTTCCTTGGAACTTCTCCGCTTCCAATGTTATCTCCACCGGGAATTCATTTCCGAGATATGCATAACGGTTATGATCTACTTTTTTCAGGATCACATCGCGTTTGATGGAGGTATCGCCCAAGGCAATGGAATAGATCGGTGCATTAAGGTGCAGCGGGCTATAGATCGGGTCGCGGCCACGGTTGTACAAACCATCGGAAGCGAGCACCACGGCTCCTACATTCCGATTGGCGTAAACGTTATCCAACTCTTCGAATAACTCTGACATATCGGTACGGCCATCAGCAAAATCAGGTGTTTCGGTTTCTTTTACGGCATTTCCGAAGGTGTAGCTGCGCACCTCGTATTCGTCCGAAAGCTCCTTTCTAAGTATCGCAAGCGCTTCTAGGTATTCTTTGCGGTAAAAAGCACTATCGCTGTTAAGCGGAATACTGGAAGAGTTATCCTGCGCAATCACCACAATCGGTTTTTCGGTTCGCTTGGTGACTGATTTGATCAACGGACCGATGAGTAATACCACCAAAATAAAAATGGTGATGCCACGCATCGCGGCCAAGCCACGCACCATCCAAATGGGCATTTCGGCAGTGCGCTTCTCGCGGAAATACATTCCGAGTGCATACGCTGCTCCGGCCAAAACGGCCAGCAGTAAGAACCACGTTGGATACTGAAATACGATGCTCAATTAATTTCCCTTAAAGCCTTAATAAAAACAATCCTCCGCCTCATTCCTCGGTACCTCCTTTCAAAGCAGGATCGCGCTCCTTCCCCCTTGTAAAGGGGGTGCCCGTAGGGCGGGGGATTTCTGTCAATGTCTAAATTCATTCTCACGTCAACAACCCTCCACAAACAGAGATCACCTGCCCTGTTACATAACTGGACATGTCGCTGGCAAGGAAAAGGGCCGCATTGGCCACGTCTTCGGGCGTGCCTCCGCGTTTGAGCGGAATGCTCTTGCGCCATTCCTCCACCACTTTCCCGTCCAAGGCATCTGTCATTTCTGTTTCAATGAACCCGGGTGTAATGGCGTTGCAACGGATGTTTCGCGAACCCAACTCCAAGGCAATGGACTTGGTAAAACCGATGATTCCCGCTTTGCTTGCCGCGTAATTGGCCTGCCCCGCGTTGCCTTTCACTCCTACAATGGAGCTTATATTGATGATGCTTCCGCTGCGCTGTTTAAGCATAGGGCGTTGCAGCGCCTTGGTGATGTTGAACACTGATTTCAAGTTGGTTTCCATCACTAGGTCCCAATCCTCCTCTTTCATGCGCATGAGTAGGTTATCGCGGGTAATGCCTGCGTTGTTCACCACCACATCCAACTTGCCGTATTTCTCTACTACTTGGTTCACTAAAGCTTCTGCCTGCTCAAAACTGGAAGCATCAGACCGCAGGGCCATCACCTCCACTCCATTCACGCTCAGTTCGGCAGCCAAGGCCTTGGCCTTCTCTTCCGAAGAAAGGTAGGTGAACACCACGGTGGCGCCTTCCTGTGCAAACTTCTCGCAAATGCCCTTGCCTATGCCGCGTGTGCCTCCTGTAACCAAGGCTATTTTCCCATCCAACAGACCCATAAATGAATTCGCTTTGGCGCCAAAGATAGGAAAGCGAAGTTGCGCTTGGGTGGTTGATGGCGCGAAGTGCATGCCTGATTGATGATTTGTAAAAGTGTGGTTGGGAAATAAGAAAATTGATGCTGGCGGTAAAGGAATTGATGCCGATGGTGAAGGAATTGAATCTGGTGATAAAGGAATCGGATCTGACGGTAAAGGAATCGGGTCTGAACATGACGGAATTTCAGTTGGAGGTGACGGAATTTCATCTGGAGGTGAAGGAATTTCAGCTGGAGGTGACGGAATTGATGCCGATGGTGAAGGAATTGAATCTGGATGTTGCGGAATTGAATCTGACGGTGTGGGACTGACCCTTTCTGAAAAAAAACCTTCCTTTTCATCCATCTGAAAACCGTAAATGCGCTGGCATGGTTCGTGGCAATGCGGCTTACATCCCTACCTTTGACGACAAACAAACACTATATGAATCGTTCTTCTTTTGGCATCTTATGGGCTTTGGCCCTCGGTCTTATTGCTTCGTCCATTTCTTCGGTAGCGCAAACGGTGCATCCGTTGGAAGTGGTGTTTTACAACGTGGAGAATCTGTATGACACGGAGGATGACCCATTGGTGGATGACAACGAGTTTCTGCCAGACAGCGCCAACAAGTGGACCATGGAGCGCTATGAGAAAAAACTGAGCGACCTGGCGAAGGTGTTGAAAGCGGCTTCGGAAGATGGTTTGCCAGAGGTAATTGGCCTTTGCGAAATTGAGAACCGAAAGGTGGTGGAAGACCTATTTGCCACCGCGCCTTTGAACGAAGCGAAATTTGTGGTGGTGCATGAAGATAGTCCGGACAAGCGCGGTATTGATGTGGCGCTGATCTACCACGCGGAGCGATTGAAGGAACTGTATCACGAAAAGATCCGTTATTCTTTTGATTTTGAACCTGAGACCACTACGCGCGACATCTTGTATGTGAAGCTGCTGAGCGGAATTGACACGCTGCATTTCTTTGTGAACCACTGGCCATCGAGACGAGGCGGACAGGAAGCAAGCCAACCAAAGCGATTGAAGGCTGCGAGTATGCTGCTTGCCAAAACGGATTCCATTTTAGCCATTGACCCAAAGGCGAAGATCGTTGCAATGGGCGATTTCAATGATTACCCGAACAACCGTTCGATGACGGAAGTGTTGAATTCCACACCCGGTGCCAACGGAGTACTAACGAACCTTACCTACGCTTTTCATGATCAAGGTTTGGGCACGTACAATTACAAAGGCGAATGGGGAATGCTCGATCAGTTCATTGTTTCGCAAGGTGTGATGAACAGCGAGCAAGGGTTGTCTACACTGGAGCATTCGATCTCTATCGTAAAGGAAGATTGGATGCTTTTTAAACAAGATGGAAAGGAGCCTGCGCCTAGCAGAACCTACGGTGGGCCTAATTATTATGGTGGTTACTCAGACCACTTGCCTATTAGGATGATCATGTTCGGCAAATGATGAAAAATTGTTGAAACTACAGACCGAACTTCCACAAAACCCGTTGTGAACGCCACTATCTTTGAATCATGAAATGGATTGCTTCGACTTCTTTGCTTGCCTTGTTTGCGATGATGTCTTTTACCGGCTGCAACACCAAAGACGAGCTTCCTCCGGGAGAAGATAATCTGTTCTACGTGAAGTTTGACGTTGGAAGCGATTCGGTGTATTACGAAGATGGCGTGGACAACTATGGAAATGGCCCTGGTGTTGACACCTACAGCGATTCGGTAGGAACCTTACACAGCCAATTCAGCACTTTTATACGAAGCGCGCTTGACCCCGATTATGAGCACAACATCATCACGTTTCAGATGGTGAAATTCCTGATAGACAGCAATGATCTTTCTTACAACACCCGTTTTCTGATGTTTGATGAAGGAACGTACAATTACGGGTCGTGGAGCGAAGACAGCACCATGGCCGGTGTGGATGGTGCCATTATCACCTATACAGACAATACAGGTAAGATTTGGAGCAGTGACAAACGTTTCGGACAGCAAGAAAGCTGGGCGCGTTTCGAGATCACTTCTCACACTGCTGTAGATGACGACCAATTCGGTGCGAAGACGAAAGGAACGTTCCATTGTCGTGTTTTTGATGGAACTGGTGGTTTTCTTGAACTGAGCAATGGCAGTTTTCATGCACGCACCATTTATCAACAACAATAGAAAAAGATGAAACAGTACCACGATCTGATGCGCCACGTAATGGAAACCGGAACCGATAAGGCAGACCGGACCGGAACAGGCACCAGAAGTGTTTTCGGTTATCAGATGCGATTCAATCTGAGCGAAGGGTTTCCCGTTGTGACGACCAAGAAGGTGCATCTACGCTCCATTATTCACGAACTGCTTTGGTTTTTGAAAGGCGAAAGCAACATCAAGTATCTGAAGGAGAATGGCGTTTCCATTTGGGATGAATGGGCCGATGAAAATGGCGAATTGGGTCCTGTTTATGGTGTTCAATGGCGATCGTGGCCAACCAGCGATGGGCAGAAGATCGATCAGATACAGAAATTGGTGGATGGCATTAAGAAGAATCCAGATTCTAGACGACATATTGTAAGCGCGTGGAATGTGGCAGAGGTAGAAAACATGGCCTTGCCTCCGTGTCATACCATGTTTCAGTTCTATGTAACCCCCCCCAACCTCCCCAAAGGAGAGGAGAAAGGGAAGCTTTCGTGCCAACTGTATCAGCGTAGTGCTGATATTTTCCTTGGTGTTCCCTTCAATATTGCCTCTTACGCATTGCTTACGATGATGATCGCTCAGGTGTGTGATCTGGAGCCGGGCGATTTTGTGCACACCTTTGGCGATGCACATCTGTATTCCAATCATTTTGAGCAGACAGCGCTTCAGTTGAGCAGGGAACTACGCCCGTTGCCACAGATGAAGATCAATCCGGAAGTGAAAGATCTTTTCGCGTTCACGATTGAGGATTTTGAGCTTGTCAATTATGATCCGCATCCACACATCAAAGCTGCGGTTGCCATATGATCAGTATGATTGTGGCTGCCGATGAGCAGAATGTGATCGGTAAGGACAACGACCTGATCTGGCATTTGCCTGACGACTTGAAATTCTTCAAGCAGAAGACAAGTGGGCACGCCATTATCATGGGAAGAAAAACCTATGAATCTGTTGGGCGACCGCTTCCGAACCGTACCAATATCATCATTACCAGAGACGAGAATTTTGTGGCAGATGGTTGTGTGGTGGTTCAATCGTTGGATGAAGCGCTGAAACTTGCTGCTGATGATGAAGAAGCATTCATTGTAGGTGGAGAACAGATCTACCGATTGGCCTTACCGCATGCCGACCGCATTTACCTGACCCGCGTACACCATACATTCGATGGCGACCGACACTTTCCTGCATTGGACGAAAGTTGGAAAGAAATTGAGCGCACTGAGCATCCGATTGATGACAAACACGCGTTTTCATTTACATTTACAACGTACGAAAAACCTTAGACCAATCTCCTTAATCCCATTTCAACAACCGATTTCAATGAACAATAGAACCTTCTACCCTCTTGCTCTTATCCTGATCGTTGGCGCTGTTTTCAGCTCTGGATGTAAGAAATTTGTTCATCAGAACATTCAGGCAGCCAGCAATAGCTCTGTGGCCATTGTTGTTTACAATGATGTTTTCGAACAGTTGAACTTGGCAGCCAATGGCGGCACTGCGCTTGACCAAATGACAGTAGCAACTTGGAATTTGAGCGGTTCGCTCTGTGCCACTGCTACCTTGGAACCGCTTGGTTCTGTTTTCCCAAAAACATTGACACTCGATTACGGAACTGACTGTGTAGGTCCGAACGGAACTTCAAGAGGTGGAATGATCGTAGCGGTTTTCAGCGGAAACTATGGTGATCAAGGAACAACGATCGATGTAAGCTTCGACAACTTCAATAAAGGTCAGTACACGCTAGCAGGCACTTACGCAGTAACCTGCGATGCTGCCAACGGTGCTGGTAATCCGGTTTTCAGCGAAGTAATTGCTGATGGCGCTATTTCTTGGGGAACACAACAAGTTCTTTGGAATGCCAATTTGAACAGAACTTGGACTGCAGGTTTTGCAACCAACTACAACACACCTGACACCACCAGCACCATGGGCATGGCCGGTGTAAATGACGATGTATATGAATTGACCGGAACGGCTACTGGAAACGATTCAAACACACATCCATTCACATGGGAAACGTCAACTGCACTTGTTCTTCAAACTGGATGTATGTACATCAACCAAGGAACCTTGGTCATCTCTCCAGCAAACTTCAACGATGGAACGGTTGATTACGGAACGGGAGAATGCGATAAGCAAGCCACTATTGAAGTGGATGGCGAAGTGTTCAATTTCACGCTTTGATCTGAGCGCTTTCGAGCGTTCAAGCTGCTAAACAAACACGGAATCTTCTACGCGAGGCATTCCGAACTTTCTGCCAACTTCATACATCTTTGTAATTGCCTCTTTGCCTTTTTCGCCTAGATCAAGCGAATAGTGATTGACGTATAGATCGATGTGCGAACGCATCACCGCCTCGTCCATTTCCTGTGCGTAGCACTTAACGTAATCTTTGGAAGCTTCGGGATGGTCGAATGCGAATTGAACGCTTTGACGAAGCAGCGCATCGAACTGTTTCCGCAAGTTTGGCTTTAACCTCCGGTGAATGGCAATTCCTCCCAACGGAATCGGGAAACCTGTTGTCTGCTCCCAGACCTCTCCGAGGTCGGCCAATTTAACCAAGCCTTTTTCCTGATACGTGAATCGGTTTTCGTGAATAATGACACCTGCTTCCACCGTGCCATCCAACACGGCTTTCTCAATATCAGAAAAGAGAAATTCCTGTTTGTTCTGCACATCGGGATAAGCAAAGGACATGAGAAAATTAGCCGTGGTATTCTTGCCTGGAATGGCAATTTTAGCCGTTTTCAAATCCTCTGCCGACAACGGTTGTTTGGCAATCAACAATGGGCCACAATTGTTGCCAAGCGCACTTCCAGCATTCAGCAATTGGTACATGTAATGAACCTGAGAAAATGCGTTGTAGCTGACCTTCGTGATGTCGAGTTTCCCAGCCAATGCCATGCGGTTCAGTTGCTCCACATCTGCTAGCACTACTTCCAATTCGATGTCGCCAAGGTCGATTCTTCCATTCACCAAGGCATCAAAAATGAAGGTGTCGTTTGGGCAGGGCGAAAAGCCGATGGTCAATTTACGCTTCATGCTGAAGTGTTTCTAAATAGCTAAGTACTGCGGCATGCAGATTTTTTATGGCCAATGGAATGTTCCAAGCATCTCTGTTTCTCGGTTCCACCCGATTGGAAATGGCCCGTATCTGAACCCAAGGCACACCGAATTGTTTGCAAACGTAGGCTAACGCTGCACCTTCCATGCTTTCCACATCTGGGTTGAATTGTGCCACGATCTTTCGAATCGAATCGGCAGAACCATGCACGCGGTTCACAGTAATTCCATTGGCCACTTCGAGTGATTGAACGCGAACCTCTGTTTCAAACAAAACATCTTCGGTTTTCATAAGCTTCATTTTATCCGCAGGAATAAACGAACCATTGTCTTCGGCTCCAAGTTCAACAATGCGATCAGAGAGAACTTGAAGCACCGAGCCGATTTCAAACTTATTCTGAAACGATCCTGCTATTCCCATGTTGACGACCAGATCGTAATTACCGTTCATCAACGTTTTGGTAAGTGCATGCGTAGTTGCAACCATGCCTATGCCAGCAACCAACTGATCTACGTTTAAGCTTTCAGCAGGCAACATCTCCATTTCGGTAGCAGACACTAATAGAACCTTGGTCGAACTAGGCAACATTCCGCAAAGGTAGTTGCTTCTTTCGGTGCAAATAAGCCATGTATATGAAGTGCAGAAAGGGATTTAAAAACCAACACAAACCTTAGTTTTGTTTCAATTACAAATCCCAAATAGAATACGAATGGCAGACCACGTTTGGTATCAGCACTACGGTGCACAGAATCCGAGAGACATAAACCCCGACAGTTACCCGTCAATTGTGGCGGCATTTGAAGAAAGTTGCCTGAAATATGGCGATAAGGTGGCCTTTGAGAACATGGGGGTTCCGATGACCTTCAAAGAACTGAAACAACGTTCGGAGAATTTTGCCGCTTGGATCCAGAACAACACCGATCTGAAACCTGGCGATAAGATTGCCATCCAAATGCCAAACCTACTGCAATACCCGATCTGTATTTACGGATCGCTGTTGGCCGGAATGGTGGTAGTGAATGTGAATCCGCTCTACACTTCGCGCGAGATGGAGCACCAATTCAACGATTCTGGCGCTAAGGCCGTTGTGATCGTTGCCAATTTCTGTAACGAGCTTGAGGAGTGTCTTTCAAAGACCGGACTGAAACACGTGATCGTGACGCGTATTCCTGATCTGTTTCCACAACCAAAGCAGTTCATTGTGAACTTGGTGCTGAACCACGTGAAAAAGATGGTTCCAAAATTCAACCTTCCGAACACCATCGATTTCAGAGATGTGGTGAAAGACAGAGGTTTGAAGCCAAAACCAGTAACCATCAAGAACACCGACACGGCCTTCTTGCAATACACTGGCGGAACAACTGGCGTTTCTAAAGGCGCAGTTCTTACCCACCGAAATGTGATTGCCAATATGGAGCAAATGCGTGGCCTGATGGGTGATATCATCAAAGAAGGTGAAGAAGTTGTGATCACTCCACTTCCGATGTATCATATCTTCTCGCTCACGGTCAACTGCTTGGCTTTCATCTGCATGGGAGGCAAAAACGTATTGATCACGAATCCGAGAGATATTCCTGCTTTTGTAAAAGAATTGCAGAAACAGAAATGGACCGTACTGACGGGGGTCAACACACTTTTCAACGGATTATTGAATAACGAGGAGTTCAAACAATTGAATTTCAGCTCAGTTAAACTGGTGATCGGTGGAGCCATGGCCATCCAACGTGTGGTTGCCGAAAAATGGAAAGACGTTACTGGAAACCTATTGGTTGAAGGTTATGGATTGACGGAAAGTTCGCCAGTTGCATCTGCCAATCCGATTGACGGAAGAGCACGAATCGGTACGATTGGAATTCCCGTGGCATCTACAGATATGAAACTGTGCGATGAGAACGGAAATGAGGTTCCTGTTGGCGAACGAGGCGAGATCAACATCAAAGGACCACAGGTGATGCAAGGCTACTACAACCGTCCGGAAGAAACGGCCAATGTGCTGAAAGATGGTTGGTTGAGAACAGGTGATGTGGCCGTAATGAGCGAAGATGGTTTCTTCACCATCGTTGACCGTATCAAAGACATGATCATCGTTTCCGGATTTAACGTGTATCCGAATGAAGTGGAAGACGTGATCGCTTCACATCCAAAGGTGTTGGAAGTGGCGGCTATCGGTGTTCCAGATGCCAAGTCGACCGAAGCGGTGAAGGTGTTCATTGTAAAGAAAGACCAAACATTGACCGAGCAGGAGATCAGAGATTTCTGCCACGAAGAAATGACCGGGTACAAACGCCCGAAACACATAGCGTTCCGCGATGAGTTGCCAAAAACGAATGTTGGCAAGATCTTGAGACGCGCTTTGCGTGAAGAAGAAGCTGCCAAGGCCTGATTCTTCAAATCAACCACAAATAAAAAGGGCGATTCTGAATTCAGAATCGCCCTTTTTTATGTTAATAAAGTGATATTATCTGATCACTTTCACTCTTACGGCAGATGGTCCTTTCAGACCTTTTTCCACCTCAAAAGAAACCTTATTACCTTCTTTAATGTCCTCAGACACATTATTTATGTGTACGAAAACGCTTTCTTGAGATTCAGAATCCTTGATGAATCCGTAGCCTTTATCATCATTGAAAAATGAAACTGTTCCGGTTCTTACTGGATCGAAATCAGAATCTTCTTTTTTCGGAACACCAAGTTCAATGTCTTCAGCTTTAAAGACCTTTTTCTTGGCAGTTGGATCTGGCGGAGTATCTGTGATCATGCCATTTTCGTCTACATAGGCGATCATGTCATCAAAACTGCTTGGGCCACCATCTTTTCTGGCCAAACGCTTTTCTTCCTTTTCCTTACGTTTCTTATCTCTCTTCTTCTCCCGCTCTTTTTTTCCGAATGTTTCCTGTGATCTACCCATAGATATTTGTATGCTCTTTTAAATTGCTTTGGTTTTTAATAAACCGAGGGATTACAAAGAAAGCACGGGGAAGGCCGAAACTCAGGATGCAATGTCGATGGCCGTTGAAAACCAAATTAATTCAACGGTTGCAGCTGCAAAGGTAGTAAACGAAACGCGGCTTTGTCAGCGCGCTGTAAGCTCGAAATCTTTTACTGCATCAAACTGCGCTTCTATCACCAAATTTCCCTTCGTGTCAATGAAACCCCACTTCTCGCCTAGTTTGACTGCTGCGAATCCGTTCTTAAAATCGCGAACTGCAGTGTAGGTTTGAGGAATCACCAATTTTCCTGTCTTATCGATAAAACCAACCTTGTCTGCTGATTTGCAGTAGGCCAAACCATCACAAAAATCACCGAACGAGTCTGCAGCCGGCACATCAATAGTTTTTCCTGTCTTATCCACGAAAATCCAAGTTCCTGATTTTACGCGAGCCATTCCGTTCGAGAACTCCTTGGCATTTTCGTATTTGGCCTCAATAACCCAAGCACCTTTTTTATCAATGAAACCAGTTTGTCCTGCTGCATTTTTTGCCCAAGCCAATCCTTCCGAAAAATAGCCTACTGACTTAAAACTCGGTTCAATTGCCACTGAACCATCCGTGGAAATAAAGCCCCACGTTTCGCCCACTTTTATTGGCGCGAAACCATCAGAAAAGTGACGAACGTCTACAACTCCCGCCACTTCCACCGCTTTTTCGGTTCCTTTTTTGTCGATGATGAAGAATTTTCCTCCTTTGGCTGCTACTCCGTAACCTCCGTTGAATTCCTGCATTTTTTCGTACGATGCTGGAACTGCCATTTTCCCATCCGAGCTCATATATCCCCAACTCTTATCTACCTGAACTGGACACATTCCGTTCTCGAAACCAAGTGTACCGAATCCAAAAACGTCCTTCAATCTGAACTTTGGAACTTCTGTGTTCAGCTTCTCCCCATTTGGCTTAATGAAGTAAGAAGTCTTGGCCTTCTTGTCAAAAATCGGAGCCAGACCGTCAGCAGAAAATGCATCGCAATCGGCAAATTGTGCCTCAATTACATAAACGCCTTTGGTGTTGATATAACCCCAATTGGAACTTCCAGCAGCTTTGGCCTGGGCCAATGGCGTTTGAGCAAAGATCTGCCCATTAGCGAGCACAGCAAAAAGAAGAGAAAATAGTGTTTTCATGGTTTTTAGTTTGATGGCGCAAATTTAGTGGAAGGAAATAAAGGAGCGGAAACTTGTTCCTTCATTGTCATTGAATGTCTACCATCACAATTTTCCCTTCCTGAGAAACAAGATCGAGTTGCAAACCACCTACAAAACGATCGCCTTCGGGACTGAACGAACCCAATCCTGCCCAAACGGCATGTCCCATATCTTGATCGTTGTTCCGCTCGTTGAAATACGTCAGGCGATGTTTGTCGCTTCCGTCTGCATTCATCATCCACCAATCCGTTCCGCCATACGTTGCGCTTTTATTACTCATCCACACGATCTGATTGCCACTCGGTGTATAGAATGCATGTTCGTTATAATCCTTTTCTGTAAGCGAGACGAACTCACCTGTGGTATAATCCAGTGTATATATCTGCTGGTCCCACGTGCTGGGTCTGTTCGCGCTGCTGCACAAGATCAGTTTTGTCCCATCAGGACTGAAACCATAACATTCGTAAAAGGCACTTCCTTCCGGCTCAAAGGTTTGAATGTTTGAGATGAATGGAATGCTGTCAACGTCCCAATTGAAATCGGCCATTTTAATGCGCCAGTAACCGAATGTTTCTGGTGGCCACAACACATTTGGAGCTGATTTCCGATCGGTCCAAACCATTTTTGTGCCGTCAGGCGAAAAGCGCGAGGCGATCACGCCATGCTCATAATCATTCGGAATATCGATGAGTTTGAAGGTCTTTTGACCATCACTGCTTATGATCCACACATCAGTATATGCTCCAAAACCAGGCAGCGCATCTGTGCTCGAACCTGGATGGTCTGCTTTCTCTGCTTCTATCATCAGCCATTTTCCGGAAGGATGCCAAGAAGCAGAACCAACGTGCCGATTAGGAAGATCGGGATGATCACAAGTGAGGCACGTATCGTTGGAACCATCTGGCAGCGCCAAATGAATGTCGTAGTAACCATCGCTTTCCTTGATGGAATACGCAATGCGATCACTTCCCGAACGGTCCCAATCTGTGGCCAATCCGCTTTCGCGAAAGGTGGTGACCGTTGTGGTAAGTACGATGGGGTCTTTTTGGCAGGACGACAGAATGAAGATTCCTACCAGTAGGAATAAGGATGGATTTCTCACCATGTCAGTTTAGTAGTTCAATTGGTTGCAGAACCTCAACCTTATCGCCAAACGAACGGATAGTCGCTTTTAGTTCGTAGCTCGGAATAACCTTCAGTTCTACCGTCAGTCCATCCGCATTTTCTTTAATGATCTTCTGCGTTGGATGTAAGGGTTGAGCTTTCACGTAGCGACCTTCTTGCGGAGCAAATCTCAGCACAACTTTCTCAGGTTTTCCGCCAGCCGTAATACCAAAACTGTACTTAAAAAGTACTTCGGGATCAAAGGTTTTATCTACCGTAAAATAATTCTCGCGGATGGATAGATCGTAGATGCGATCGAGACCGAAGGTTTTAACTTTTCCCGCTTCATCATCTTTCCCGATCACATACCAACGGTTTCGGTATTCCTTCAGTAAATAAGGATGCAACACGCGTTCGCTTTCACTTTCATCCAAAAACGAAACATATCTGAAACGCAATTCGCGGGTTTCTTTGATCGCCTGCAGCAAGATCGGAAGTAGATCGGTCCCTTTTGCCATAGGTGTGTTCTCAAACTGCACGAAGCGATCGATGGCATCGTCTTGAATTTCGGGCGAAATGCTCAATCGGTCCATGATCTTCTGAATGGCCGATCCGAATTGATCGAAGATGGCCAGATCCTTGAACTGAAACAACGTGGTGGCAGCAAAACGAATGGCTTCTTTGTCCTCTTCGCTCAGCGAAATTTCCTTGATCGTGTAATTCTCGTCTTCGTAGAAATAGCCTTTTTCGAGCTTAGAATAGGCAATGGGCGCATAATACCCGAGTTCGCCTTCATTCTTCATCGCCCACATGTCCTTTTCGATGGTACTGATGGAAATACGCTCGTCCGAACTTCCGTAAAGCGCTTGTTCGCAGGCATACTTCAGATCTTCCTTTGTTGGGAATTTGCGGCCTTTGTTGGTCAGGCAATCGTCAATAATGCGGTAGCGGAGTAATGCGTATTTATTTGCTGGCATACGGTAAAGTTAGAAGCCCCTCCCGACCTCCCCAAGGGGGAGGAGTAAAAAGTATCCCCTTTGGGGAGATTTAGATGGGTTTTACCAAAGTGGGCTCGGATATTTTCCTTCGTCCACCAGTTTTTGGAAGGCTTCAACTACCACAGGACGGTCTTCAATGTAAGTAACGCCATACCAACGGTCGTTACTGGTCAACACGGGGAATTTGGCTTCTCCTGCATTGATCAAGGTATCTGCTACTAACGGAATGAAGAATTCTGCCTTCGGATTTTCACGATTCTCTTTCACGAAATCGATGAACATCTTTCTGCTCACTTCAAAAATATTCGGATGGAATCCCCAGAAGTTCATAGAAACAACACTGTCAGGATTTACTTCAAAGGTCGCATCGCCTTCGTGATAAACCACTTTTTCGCCTTCCCAGTGGATTTTCGTACGCTCATCCACTTTTGCCAAGTTATTGTTGGCATCCGCAACGCAAACTCCACGACTTACTTGTCCGTGTTCGCTTAATGTGTTTCTCAACACGTAGCCAACCATCGCGTAGTTGTCCTCCGTGCATTGGTTCTTCAAGAAATCTGCCACCTGATGGAATCCATCGGCACCATAAAAATCATCTGCATTGATAACAGCAAAAGGCTCGTTGATCACGTCTTTGGCCACTAGTACCGCATGCATGGTTCCCCATGGTTTTTCGCGATGCGGAAGGTCAACAACGCCTTCTACTGGCGTGTTCACATCCTGATACGCGTAAGCTATCTCGATCTTATCTTCAAACTTACCTGTGAAACGCTCTTTGAAATCATCCGCAAAGCTCTCTCTGATCACAAACACCACTTTACCGAATCCAGCCTGAATGGCATCGTAAATAGAGTATTCGATGATGGTTTCTCCGTTCGGCCCAAGTGGGTCAATCTGCTTCAATCCTCCGTAACGGCTGCCCATTCCAGCGGCAAGTATCAATAGTGTCGGTTTCATTTATATCGGTTAGTTGCCGCGAAGATAGAAACCATCGTTATTTTGCCGCGGTCGGCAGCAAGTATTTGATGCTTACTTAAGCCACAAGGTATCCGCAGAACATCTTTCGACTGCCTGTGTTAAATGACGGTAAAATGAAACGAGACAGCATTTCAATAGTTTGGCTTCGCAGAGACCTGCGATTGGATGATAATGCAGCGTTGTACCACGCGCTTAGGTCTGGAAATCCGGTGTTGCCGATTTTCATTTTCGATAGGAACATCTTAGAAAAACTTGAAGATCGAGATGATAAACGGGTAGATTTCATTCATCGTCAGTTGACTGAATTGAAGAAAGAACTGCGTGCGTTTGATTCGGATCTGCTCGTGTTTCACAGCACTCCACAAGATGTTTTTACTGAATTGACCAGCACGTATGCTATCATTTCCGTTTTTACAAATCACGATTACGAACCCTACGCTTTGGAGCGCGACAAGCAGATCGGTCAGTTGCTGAACGATCAAGGCATCGATCTTAAGACGTTCAAAGACCAGTGTGTTTTTGAGAATGATGAGATTCTGAAGGATGATGGAAAGCCATACACGGTTTTCACGCCTTACAGCAAAAAATGGAAGGCGAAACTGAACGACTTTTACCTTTCATCCTACCCGACTGAGAAGTACTTCAGTAACTTTTACACGTTCAATGCTGATGATTTTCCTTCATTAGATGCGCTCGGATTCCGAAGGACAGAAGTTTCCATTCCATCTGCCGAAGCTGAATTAAGCATCATTAAAAACTATGAGAATACGCGCGACATTCCGAGTATTGAAGGCACTTCTAAACTGAGTATTCATCTTCGGTTTGGCACCATCAGCATACGGAAACTGGCACGCTTAGCTTACAAAACGAACGAAAAGTTCTTGAATGAACTCATCTGGCGCGATTTCTACATGATGATCCTTTGGCACTTTCCGCACGTGGTTGGCCATGCTTTTAAACCTGCTTACGACCGTATTGAATGGGAAAGGAATGACGCGCATTTTAAAGCGTGGTGCGCTGGACAGACCGGTTACCCGATAGTGGATGCAGGAATGCGGCAGCTGAATGAGACCGGATGGATGCACAACCGAGTACGAATGATCGTGGCAAGTTTTTTCACGAAACACCTATTACTCGACTGGCGATTAGGCGAAGCCTATTTTGCACAGAAGTTGCTGGATTTTGAGCTATCAAGCAACAATGGTGGCTGGCAGTGGGCAGCTGGAACGGGTTGCGATGCCGCTCCCTATTTCCGAGTGTTCAACCCACAGTTGCAGACGCAGAAATTCGACCCGCAGCTTAAATACATTCAGCGCTGGGTGCCTGAATTCCAAGAACTCACCTATGCAAGACCGATTGTGGAGCACACATTTGCCCGACAACGAGCGTTGGACCGATACAAGGAAGCCCTGAAATAAAAAACCCACCGAACCAAAAGGTGCGATGGGTTTCTCTAGTGAGATTGAGGAGAAACTACTTCACCTCGAAATCAGATTTGCTGGTATAAACACCGTTTTCACGAACGACTGCAACGTATGCGCCTTCTTCGAGCTCGCTTACATAAATCTTATTGAGGCCTAAACCTAGAACGCTTTCTAACACGATTTCGCCAACAGCGTTGAAAACAGATACAGTCACTTTTCCTCCAGCCAATTTATCGGCCACCTCAATGTTCAACTCGCTTGAAACAACAGTTGGGTAGATGTTGATACCTGTTTCTGATGTTGGATCATTTGCCCGTTTGTGCACATACGCCAACTCGCCAGAAAGAGTCGATTGCGCCTGAGCATTCAGGGTTACAGATAGAATCATCAAAAGAATAAAAATGCGTGTCATCAACAATGAGTTTTGTATTGGAATTTGGCGCGAAAGTAATTTCCGACTTCGAGGCTGAAAACACGCATGTTGCATGATTATTAACAAACGTGTGTTCATTGGTGAAATTGACCTATTGAAGCTACGTGTATCACGCAACATCTGCCAAAAAAGACGATTCGCACTCCAATTCTATCTCAATGGCGGTGGGCGGCAAATACTTTTCGCGAACTATATGCGAGATGGTCAAACGGTAGATTTTGCCCTCTGCTTCTAACTGTTGAACACGCTTGGCCAAGGAACTGCTCAGAATTCCCAGAAAGTAGGCGCCATAGTTTACACTGAACATGAGGTGACGCGCATCTGCCCCTGTGATGGTCTGCAACTGAAGAATGCATCCTTTGCGCAAGTGATGGTACACATAAGGAACTTCACCTTTGTCCATGGCGCCAAGCCAGGCGCGATGCTGATGCAAAAGGGAATTACGTTGCAGGTTTTCGGTATTCATTAAAGATCGATCATACAGCATAGCGGTATTTTTTAGAAGGGTTAGCAATCACTTTATCAACTTGAGTGGTGGGCTGCGCTAGTTTTCTCAACCATACACGAAGGCCTTCAGCTCTCTGATTGTTGGAAGAAAGCTGACGCGTGACCTCAGCCAACGATTGCTGCACCAAATCCTTGATATCGGCATGGATGAAAACCGGTTGCAGGTCTAACCATTCGTTTGCGGGCTGATGCCATACTGAACGGTTCAACACACCTTCGTTGGAAGTGTAAGCTGTAAGCGACCTCCAAAATGCCCGCTCGGTAAAGAACACGTTGAAATCGCCTGAGTCGGAAATGGGACGGGAAAAATCCTCTAGGTCGCTTTCTTCCAAAAACAGGGGACTTCCATCGCTGTTGTAGGTGCGATAGACCAACCTACGGAAGCCGTCTTTCACTACTTCCAGAACAAGTTCGTTGGTGTTGTTTGCATTGCTTTTCATGGTGTGATGTTTTAAGTACATCAGCAAAGCAACTGCCCCAGACCGTAAGCTATTTACGGAGTGAAACGAAGGATGAAAAAAGTTTTATGAAGTATTCCGGAAGGCGTGAAACAGAGCATGAAAGGATGGTCTGCTTTACGTTCGGTACGTGCTTGTTTTTTCTATTTTCGCGGCATAATTCAAACACACAAGATTTAATGGCAACTAACAGAACATTTACCATGGTTAAGCCTGATGCAGTTGAGAAAAACTACATCGGAGGAATCCTAGCTAAGATCAACGATGCCGGTTTCCGCATCGTTGCAATGAAATACACACGTCTTACTGCTGCACAGGCAGGAAAATTCTATGAGGTACACAGCGAGCGTCCTTTTTATGGCGAATTGGTGGAGTACATGAGCTCAGGACCTATTGTTGCTGCCATTTTGGAGAAAGAGAATGCGGTGGCCGATTTCAGAACACTTATTGGTGCTACTGACCCAGCTGAAGCTGCTGAAGGAACCATCCGTGCTGCATTTGCAGAAAGCAAAGCAAAGAATGCGGTTCATGGATCGGACAGCGATGAGAATGCGGAGATTGAAGGAAACTTTTTCTTCTCTCAGTTTGAGCGTCCATAGTATGTTGATGCGGTAAAACGCAAGACCTTGAATTGAAAAGGCCAGAAACGAATGTTCGTTTCTGGCCTTTTTGCATTAATGCGATTGAGCGGAAAAGGGAAATTGATGCTGGCGGTAAAGGAATTCCATCTTACAGTAAGGAAATTGAATCTTACATCGTGGAAATGGCATCTTACAGTAAGGAAATCGAATCTGGCAGGATGGAAATTCGGTTTTGGCGTGAAAGAAATTGAATCTTAGACAACGGAAACTCCATCTTACATGAACGAAATCGAATCTTACTGAGAAGAAATTCAATCTTACAGTTGGGAAATTGAAAGTGGAAATGGTACGAACCTCTCTTGATGGATGGAAATCGCACCTGGCAAGAAAGAAATTGAAGCTTACATCATGGAAATTGAAGCGTTGAGTCTGTTTTAGAATAAGCTATAGATCTGATTCATAGTTCGAAGAGGGTTTGTTGTTTTGTGAATCACAGACTATTACCGAAATTGACCGCATAAAATTTGCAATATGCCAAAGTTCAGACATTGTATTCTGCTGGTGGTTTTTATCGTTTCTATGTTAGGAAACGAAAGGGTAAAAGCCGCGCACATCATTGGAGGAGATATCTATTGGGAGTGTATCTCTGACGGACCGGATGCCGGGAAGACGGTATTTTACGTGTCGCTATACCGTGACTGTAGCGTGAACACATTCGTCACTTCTGAACAGGAAATACGGATCATCAACCATCCGAGCTTACTCATCTTGTCCATTCATCTAATAAGCCAAGAGGACGTAAGCAACTCGGCCTGTGGATATACTTGCGAAAGTGGGCAATTTGGCACCGTAGAAAAACTCACATACGCATCTGACCCGATTGCCATAACGGGAACACCACCTGCTGAAGGCTATCGAATTGAGTACGCCAAATGCTGCCGTGGGCAATCTGATAATATTACGAATGGCCCAAACGAAGAGGTCTATTTTTCTGCCACGATGTATCCATTTGAAGGCCGCGAAATGTATCCATGTTACGATTCGAGCCCTGCATTTGCAGAAAAACCAGCTTTTGCCGTATGTGCTAGAAGTCGATATCGATACTACTCCAATGCACTTGACCCAGATATGGATTCCTTAAGCTACGAACTTGTGCCTGCCATCAGGACCAACCAGATGCCACTGAATTATGAGTCTGGTTTTTCGGGCAGCTCTCCGCTGCCGGGAGCTGCTGTTAATCCATCGTATGCAGATGTTGTACTAAACCCATCAACAGGATTTTTAGCGTACGATTTCCCTATCGGTCTGCAAGGTAGATGGACAGTTGAAGTGGATGTGACTGCTTGGCGTTGCGGTCAGCGAATTGCCAGGGCATCAAGGGACATGATGATTACCGCTGGATTCTGTCAGGTATCGAACACCGCTCCGGTTATTTCTGAACCCAATTGGTTGCTACCGATGGGAAGTACTGGGTACCATGTGACGGTTGTGGCCGGTGACACGGTCAATTTTTCTGTAATGGCAGAAGACACCAACTATATTTCTGGCGTGTTTCAAGATATGGGTTTTAGAGCCGAGGGACTTCAATTTGGGACAGGGTTCACGGATGCTAACACTGGATGCCTGAATGCGCCATGTGCTACTCTTTCTGGAGCAGTGCCGCCTACAATTGCCAATGGTTCGGCACTTACGACCACATTCAATTGGGTTACTAGTTGCGATCATGTTGTTCAGCAGGGAGAGTGCGGAACCCCTTCGACCACGTACAATTTCTTGTTCAAATATGTGGACGACTTCTGTCCGTTCAGTGCTAGTGATGCGATGAATGTTTCGATAACCGTAGTGGCAGATTCGGTTTTAAACAGTCCACAGCCTCATTGCGTAAGTGTTCTTGAAAATGGAGATCTGAAATTGTGGTGGGAACCGGTGAGCGATCCTTTTTCTCCTTCCGTTTTTGATGCATACATTATTGAGCACGCTATAAATGCTGATGGTCCGTACCAAGAGGTTGGTAGTGTTGAGGATATCAATATCACGGAATTTGTACATGATGCTGCAAATCTGGTGTTGGCACCAAGTGCAATTGGACCGAATCATTATCGAATAAGAACTAGGTCTGGTTGTGACGGACGGGCAGTTTCGGCTGCTGTGCAAACAGTTTCGTACATTTTTCTTTCGGTGGCAAGCGTTGATACAATCGTTTCTCTATCGTGGACAACTTTGGCCGATCCACCTTTGGCTTCATCCAACGGGAATGGCCAAGTCCTGTATATGGTTTATCGCGAATATCCAGCCGGGAATTGGCAGATGATCGGAACTACTTTGGACACCCTCTTCTCTGATGTGCGAATAGATGGTCCGAGTGCGACCAATTATCGGATTGAGCTAAGCGATGCCCTTCCGTGTTCATCCATTTCCAATGTTGATGGATATGTTTTTGATGGTGTTTCGAGTGTTGAAAATCTGATCGGGTTGCATTTGCAGCCAAATCCTAATTCAGGCATGTTCTCCGTATCAACCAGCAGCACGGTGATACTTGGTTTCCGAATACTGGATGTTTCTGGAAGGGTGCTACGAGAAGAGCAGCTATCAAGAGCAACAGATAGGATGATGATTGAAAGTGACCTACCATCAGGAGCGTACATTCTTCATCTGAATACTGAAAGAGGTGTAGCGATGCAGAAGGTGACCATTATGAAGTGATCACTTCGGGCGATGTTTGTTTAAATGATTCCCTCGCCCTGATCCTTTCTGCTTGCAGGCGATCGAAGTGTGACGTCAGATGTGAGATACGAGACGTCAGGTATCAGACTTTGGGTGGGGAACGCTTCGGTTTGGTGGAGTGAAGTTTCTAGAACGTGTACTGATAGCCCAATCGGATGCTGACACCGGGTTTGAAGGATGTGAAGATCTGATCTTCTGCCTTGTAGGAGCGGTAAACGAGTGTTCTATCATCGTTCAACAGGTTCTGTACCCGAATAGAAATCTGTGACTTCCGTTTCTCTCCAAGATTGACATATGCATTGAAATTGAGGCTGTGAAAAGCCAGGGTATAAACGTCTGGCACACGGCCCGAACCGATGATACTCAACTGGTCGCCTTGTACGTTGTAGGCCAACGATACGGTTCCGCGATTTTCTCCGAACTCGTAGGAGATGCTTCCATTTACCGCGTAAGGCGATTGCCCCGACATGGTTCGGAAGCGGTTGATGGTCTCACCATCGCGTGCACTGCTCTGGCGAAGTTCCAATTCTGTTCCACCATCATTGTCGACCAATACACTGCTCATATCGACCATGGAATGTACAATGGAAGCATTTGCTGCAAAGAAGAAACCTTGCAAAAATTTGGATGAGGTGTGCTGGCGCAGTCCTTTTCTTATCTCAAACTCACCACCGAAAACCTGCGCAATTCCTGAGTTGCGCGGCTTGAGGTTATCTGGAGCTGTTTCGAAGGATACCAATTCAATATGACCATCAAAACGCTTGTAGAAACCGGAAACGGAGAGCATGTCTTTACCTCCAATGAAAAATTCGTAGCGCAGGTCGGCATTGTCGATGTTGGTGAGCTTAAGGTCGAGGTTACCGGAGAACGTACGCTTGGTGATGGGATCGTAGATCTCGGCCTCGGACTTTTCTTTGAAGGATGGTCGGGCAATTGTTCTGCTGTAACCTGCGCGGAGGTTCATCTTTGGTGTAACCTTGTAAACGATGTTCAGAGCAGGAAGAATGCTCAACGCGTTGAGGGTCTTCTCGTTGAGGTAACGAACCGTGTTGTTCTGGTTTACGCCATCGTAGAACATGAGGGTATGCTCCAATCGCACACCGTAGATCAGGTTCAGTTTCTTCTTTACCTGCTGCTCGGCCATTAAATAAGCTGCTGCAATGTTCTGAGTGGCCTCGTATTGGTTGGCCGGTTGAAAATTACCGATGGTGTATGTACCCTCTCTGTAATTTGTGCTTGATGGGTCTGAAGACCAGATATTGTCGTCTTGCAGGAACCAATCGGGATCTATGCTGATATCGCTCAGATTGGTAGGTCTATGTTTGTAGGAGTACACACTGAAGGTTCTGCTCTTATAGGTATCTGCCGCGCCAACTTTGACCGAAATGTTCTCGTGGAGCTTGATCTTGGCATCGAAACGGAAGGATTCGTTGAATTCGTTGAGATCTCTCCAAAAACGGTCAATTCCTGCACCATTTCCGGTTGAAAGGGCCGTATCTCCGTCTGTGATTGAAATTCTGGTCTCTCTGAAATCGGGGTCATAAACACGCGAAATGGAAAGTGAGTTGCCCCACTCCAATTCGGCTATTCCCACCCTGTGCGAACCTGTAAGCTGAAAATTGCCAAGGCTTCGCTGCGTATAGGTGAGAACGTCTTCGACCAGTGTGGACTGGTTCTGTTCAAAATCCTGATTGATTCGTTTTGCAGCTGTGGATTCGCTGCTCTGATTGTAAAGCAAGGTGGCGGTATAACTACTTTTCTTGCGTTTCATGCTTCCGGTGAGAAGTGCGTTCCACATGATGTTCTCCTTTCCAACATCGCCAACTCTAGTCCGTTGTCTGTCGAGTTCAATGCCGCTCAATTGTTGATCTTTGAGGTAATCGTTTGCTTGAAATCCTTCGTAGAAATTGCGTTCGTTTGAATATCGGAACACGAAATTGTACCCGAAGGTGGGGCCATCTTCCTTATTTATCTGATTGCCGTGATTTACAGTGAAGGAAGAATTCATGAAAGCGAACTGCCTTTTAGTGGCCAATTCTGAATTGAAGCTTCGGGTGATCCGTTCCAATTCTGGATTCACCAAAGATTCATTGGGAACATTTGCCTCTCCATTTATTGGGAGTTTTCGCAATCCATCATCAAAGCCCAGCCAATCGAGTTTTCCTTTGGTGTAAGAGATGTAATTGCTGTTGAAATGCTGTCCTGGAATGTAAGTGAAGTTGACACCGATCTGGGTAGTCTTCTCTTCTGGGAATTTCTTGGTGACCACATTCACCAATCCGCCCGTAAAATCTCCATCGAGGTCTGGTGAGAATGATTTTGAAACGGATACGTTCTCCAATACTGCCGTTGGAAAAATGTCGATCTGAACAGCGTTGACATCGGGATCCAATCCTGGCAAGGTCATTCCATTGAGAACAGATTTGGTGTATCTATCGCCCAAACCACGTACGTAAACGTATTTGCCATCCTGCACGGTAACACCTGTAACACGCCTGATGGCACCGGAAAGGTCTGAATCTCCCACCTTGCGGAACGATTGAGCAGAAAGACCATCTGTGACCACCGTGGCGTTCTTCATTTCCATGAGTACACCTGCTTCGGAATTCTTCCTAACGGTTGCCACCACTTCTACCATGGCCACTTGCTGTGTGGCCATTTCCAACACGGCATCGAGTTTGGTGACTTCGCCTTCTTTCACTTCTACATCCTTAAAGATCTGATCGGCAAAGGAGATGTATGAGACCTTTACCTCATATGTACCAGGTTCGATGGTAATGGAAAAATTACCGTCAAAATCGGTGGTGGCACCTACACCTGATAGTGCTGGAATGGTGACGTTGGCTCCGATAAGTGGCCCACCGAACTGTCCATCGCCAATATTTCCGCGGATAAAGCCTTTTTGCTGTCCGAAAGCGGCTAAACAAGCCACCGAAAAAAGCAAGGATAAGAACAGATTTTTCATTTTTCCCTAGGTTGAAAAGTTGCGCAAGAATAAAGCAAAGAAGCCCCGCAACTTTCGTTGCGAGGCATCCTTAACAATAACTTAAGCTAGGTATTAAAGCTCTCCTCTTGTACCTGCAGCTCCCCAAGAGAACTTGCTGGCGTAGTCGTAAGAAGCACCTGAACCTGAAGTAATGGCATCAGCAGCAGTTACCTGTGAAGCAGCCAATTCAGTTGGGCACAAAGATGGCACTGGTGGCGTAGCAGTAAGGTTTTCTAGCGCATCATACACCTTTACTCCGCTGAAGCTACAGTTTGTAAAAATCAAAGATTGAGCACCACTTGGGGCAGTAAGATACTTGTATGCATCGCTCTTGTGGCCACAAGAACCATCGAATCCAGTTCTGAACTTCACTGCTTTTCCGCCCAATGAAGAGTAATCGAATGTTACGTTGGTAACGTTTCCTTGAGCCTTTGATTTGAAATCTCCTGCAGAACCGTCTGAAGAGCCCATTGACTTGCAGATTCCGTTAGATACTGTAAACTGTCCGTTTACGTTGGTAGTTCCTTCTGGACCATCGATCTCAAGACCTTCATCCGTTCCGATTCCGTCTCCGTGAAGAACAGCGAATCCGTTGATCGTTCCTGAGTAGTTCATGTCAATATCAAGACCATCGTCTCCTTGGTAGAAAACAAGTGCATCGTCAATATCAACTGTTCCACCGAAACACTCGATACCGTCATCAAGCGTAGCGTAGATTTCGATATTGCTGATAGTTGTTCCTGTTCCAACACCGCCAAGTGTAAGACCGTTCAACTCGTTTCCTTCACCAATGGTGATTCCACCATGACGGATTGAAACGTAGTTCAAGATACCTGAGTCATCTCCGGCATTGCTTCCTCCGAAAAGACCGTAGCCTAAATTGGCAGGAATCCCTTCGATGTTTGCTTCCGTGTCACCATTCTCGGCAGAGATAGGCGCGCTTCCAAGAATGACAACTCCACCCCACTTTTCGTTATCTGTCTTAGTAAGGTTAGAACCTACTTTCTCTCCCAGTTGAATGTTATCCAACTCTGAAGTGAAAATGATTGGCGCAGCGGCAGTACCGTTAGCAATGATTCTTCCACCTCTTGCAACTACAAGTGCAGAAGCATTTGTTTCAATTCCTTCTTTCCCTTTGATGATGGCACCTGCTTCAATCGTAAGTGTTACACCACTTGGAACGACAACTCTACCTTGGAGGTAATAGATTCTGTTAGCATCCCAAGTTTCGTCTGCTGAAAGTTCACCGGATTTTACAGCATCGTCATAGGTACATGAGCCATCGCTCTTGTCAGCATCAGCATCATAGTTGCTGGCCGTTGGGTCAGTACATCCTTCCTTCTTTGTGCAAGAAGGCAAAAGCGCAATACTGGTAGCAAGACCAATTACTGCAACGAAATTCAGGTAACTTCTTTTCATTTTAAATGATTGTTTGGTTTTCGTTTTAAATCCGATGCAAATCAATCATTAGTATGTTACCACCACCCTTGTTGATCCTTACAATAGAATTATGGTTGTGTTACCTAAACATTAAGGGTTAGAAGAAGCACTTAACGATCATAGGACAATGGAAGAAAATGCCCAGTTTCAGGGCAAAAGAAATGGGATTTTTATTCCCAAAGAATGGGAAAACCGATCATGCGTTCTTTTCGAGCAGGCTGATGAGCTGCGGTGCAGCCACTACTCCACTTTGACGCCAAAGCATTTTACCTTTCTTGAATATCATCAAGGTCGGTACGCCTTGAATCTGATATTTGGCAGCCACTTTCGGGTTCTTATCCACATCCACTTTCAAGATGGTGGCTCTTCCACCGATTTTTTTGGAAACGTCTTGCAGGATAGGCCCCATCATTTTACATGGACCGCACCAGGTTGCATGAAAGTCGATAAGAACTGGCTTATCTGAATTGATGATCTCGTTGAAATTTGCCATCTCTAGCTGTTTTTGAATTTTATACTCCAAATGCCGCGGAGTTCGTCCACGGAATATCCTCTTGCCTTATCGTTCGGGTAAAGACTGTCTAACTCAGAAACAAGTTCTGGCTGCATGTTTTTGGGATTGCCGTGACAGGTAAGACACATTCCTCCCGTAAAAATGGGTGCGTAGAAGTTCTTGTGTCCTTCTGCATCTATGGCAACTTTGGGCAGCACCGGTTCTCCAGCTTCAAGCAAGCGTTTGAAATCTGCCAATACGTCCAACTCCTTTGCATTAGGCTCGTTTTTCGGATTTCGGTTCTTATCTGACACGCGTTTTACTTCCGTACTGTATTTGGTGGAATAGATATCGGTCAGTTCCATTGCCTGAGCGTTGCAGAATTTCACGGCATTCACAGGCCCACCTTCCTGCATCGCTTTCATCAGGTTTGCCTTCAGTGTTGATTGCACCGTATCCGAAATCTCCTTTCCCAATTTGAGGTAGGTGATCTCATCAGGTCCAGTTACGTACTGTACGTTTTTCACCACCTTTTCAGGTTGCTTTTCGGCACAGCTCTGCATCATTGCAGTAGCTATGCCCAGAACAAAAACTATCAGCCAAATACTTCTCATACTATGGTTTTACGGTTGGTTTCTTCGCACTTTTCCATGCGTCCATTCCTCCCTTCAGATTATATACTTCTTTAAAGCCCAATTCTTTCATTTTGGCCATGGCCTGTCCGCTTCTTCCGCCCACTTTGCAATAAACAGCCACTGGTTTTTCCTTATCCAATTTGGCAAGGTTTGTTTCAAATGAAGGTTCGTAAATATTGAACATGTTCGCTCCTTCCATGATGCCTTCGTTCCATTCTGCTGGAGTTCTCACATCTACTACTTGAGCGCCATCCAAATGTTTCGCAAATTCTTCTACGTTGACGTTTTCTGCAATCGAACCATCTGCCGATGCTTTATTCTGTCCGTTTGAACAAGAAACCATGACCAACGCCATGAAAAAAACTGTACTGATCTGTGCTATGTATTTCATTTTTCTATTGTTTGATGATTTTGTGAATTTCTGTTTGAATTAAAATAAAAGTTCTTTTCCGAGGATGTAAATGCCCATGATGAGTACGAACCAACCAAATGCAGGTTTTAGTTTATCTCCAGGCACGAAGCTGGAAAGTTTTGTTCCGATGAAAATACCTACAACCGACAGACCAGAGAAAATAAGTAAGAATTTCCAGTCGATGGCCTGATTCTGCACATCACCCAAAAATCCGATGAGTGAATTGACAGCAATGATGGTAAGAGAGGTCCCGATGGCGCTTTTCATTGGCAGATTGGACAGAATGACCAATGCCGGAATGATCAAAAAACCTCCACCAGCGCCAACCATTCCTACCAATACACCGATGATCAGACCTTCAATTAACAGTAACGGGTAGTTGTATTTGATACCGACAACCGCTTTGCTGGATTCGCTTCTTCCGCGAATCATGGAATACGATGCAGCCACCATCATAACGGCAAACAAGGCCATGATTCCCATGTTGCGCGTGAGAATAAAATCTCCGATCTGGAAAATCTCTTCTGGGATGGCAGGGACCAACACCTTTCGCGCGAAATAAACTGCCACAATGGATGAGGCCCCGAACACAAGTGCGGTTTTGAGATCGACAAATCCCTGTTTGAAATAGCCTCCGGCCCCAACTAGTGCCGTAAGTCCCACAATGAATAATGAATAACCGGTGGCAGCGACCGGATCGATGTCCAATAGGTAAACCAGTACAGGCACAGTAAGAATAGAACCACCTCCGCCCAACAAACCGAGAGTCATCCCAATTACCACTGCCATTATCCAACCTACTATTGTCATTATCGTCTACGTGTCAACGAAGGTAGCTTGGCTTGGTTCGGTTGGTTGTGACGGTTGTCACAAAATAGCATGTGACCTCAATTTGGATCACCGAACTGAGGATCAGATACGAATGACTGATCCGTGAGCGATCTGAGAAAAGCCACAAGATCGATCTTCTGTTGCTCGGTAAGATTCAATGGTTTGACATCAGGACTTTGATTCGGATGCCCCGCTCCACCCGAATTGAAATGGTGGACAACCTCCTCCAACGATTGCAAACTACCATCGTGCATGTATGGAGCCGTGAGTTCTACATTCCGCAAGCTCGGAACCTTGAACTTGCCTTTATCCTCTTCTAAATGAGATATGCGCGCTCGGCCAGAATCGGCATAATTCAAATAAAGGCCAATGTTCTCGTAAGCGTAATTCGTGAAAAGTGGCGGTTCATGGCAGCTCGTACAACTGGCCTCGTTGGAGAAAAAGATGTTCTTGCCTCTGATCTCTGATGCAGAAAGGGAATTGGCAATTCCTTGATATTCGTATTGGTCGAACCTAGAATTTCCGCTAAGCAAAGTCCGTTCAAAACTGGCAATTGCGCGTGAAATGCCAAAAGCATCTGGTTCTCGACCGTATGCTTCTGCAAACATGCGTTTGTATTCGTCATCATCCGCAATCCTTTCCAAAAAACCTGCAATGGTGAAGTTCATTTCGGTTGGAGAAAAAATGGGAGCTTGAGATTGCAATTCCAAGGTTGCCACTCCCCCATCGAAAAACAAATGCGGAGCATAACCTATGTTGGCAAGCGTTGGTGCATTGCGCATTCCAAGAGCGTCATTCACCCCTAAACTTATCGGGAATCCATCTGTAAATGCCTTTCCGATCTGATGACAGGAACTACAGGAAACCGAAGAATCGGACGATAGTAATGGTTCGTAAAAGAGTTTCCTCCCTAGATCGATTCTCGCCTGTGTGAGTTGGTTTTCGGCAGGAATTCCCAACTCTGGAAACCAATTTGGAATAGCTAGTTGGTACGGGACAGGCTCGTCTGTTTGGCACGATGCGACCAACAGAAAAAACACACCCCAAAGCCATTTCGGAATGCGCTTTCTGTAGTTCATCGCAAACTATTACTGTATGCTGAATGCCGCGTCAACATTGGAAACCATCAGCGTTGCCAAAGCCGGATTATTGGTTGTATGGGTAGAACGGGTGGCAATTTCACCCGTCATATTGGTGCCATCAAGTAGTTTCAACCAATCTACATTAATGTCTATGGTAACGCCCGAAGCAACCGAGTTGACCTCGGTTACAAAGTCCATATCCACCCGATGCATGTCTGTACCAACATGGAAAATGAACGGAGCATTTGCTGTACCGTCCATTGCAGCAGATGTATCTACTTGCCCTTCGAGCACGAAGAAGATATAGCCTGGATCCCAACCCCAATGCATGTGATCGGGATTATTGGATGAAAGTGCGCTAGTTCCAGCAAATGTTGCCGGATCGAGGTGATTCGAGACGCTATCAACCCCAGCACTGAAACTAATGGACGTGTAGGTGTCAATCGGTAGATATCCAAGATTGTAGTCCTGTACATCAGCTTTAAGCAAAATGTGAGCATCCAATGGTTTGTAGACGTTTCCCGTACCATTGAATGAAAAATTACTCATGTACATCTGCGCACGTGTGTATTTTATCTTTCGACCGCTGCTTGTGATAGCGACCAACCCAAACTCAAAATCTCTGTTCCCGAGTTTAGAATGAAATGCCAAATTCAGGTTGTCTGCCAGATAGACGCAACTTCCATCATCACTCTTGGCGTCCGGGTCGTAATTAATAGCAGTTGGATCAACACATCCATCCGAATTACAGGAGGAAAAACCCGCAGCAACAACACCAACTAACAGTAATAGAATCAGCTTTTTCATTTTCGTTTAGTTCTTATTCAAAGTTCATCAATTGGTGGCGAATAGACGTGCCTTTCATCACACTAAGGATTGGAGTCGCTGAAATCAGGATTCTGTATAAATCCTTGATCCGTAAACGTTTTCAAGAATGCGATCAAGTCCTGTTTATCCTGTACGGTTAGTTGAGCCCCACCATTTGCCACCAATTCCATTAAGGGGTCAATTGTTGCCGATTGCAGAATGTGTTCGCTGTAGTGATCCACCACTTGTTCCAAGGTAAAGAAACGACCATCGTGCATGTAAGGTGCGGTCATCTCAATATTCCGAAGCGTTGGCGTTCTGAAGTGACCTTTATCCGAATCATCTCCGGTTACCAGATAACGGCCTTCATCAGCGCTGAAATCAACGTCCATACCATTGTTGTGGAACTTATTATCCGTGATAAAGCCTCCCAAACCGTGACAATGGAAACAATCGGCTCCTTCACCATTATACAGCACAAAGCCATGTAGTTCCTGCTCTGTGAGCTGGATAGCCTGCTGATTATACCACTGATCGAATCTAGACCCGCCAGATATCAGCGTACGTTCGAACTGAGCAATTGCCTTTGCCACAGAGAGCGAATCGATGTTATCAATGTCATACGCCTGCTTGAATAGAAGTTTGTATTCCTCATTAGCATTCAATTTGGCCTCCACTTCAGGCCAAGTTGTATTCATTTCAATGGGGTTGGTAACGGGCTTCAAAGCCTGATCTTCCAGTGTTGCTTCCCTTCCGTCCCAAAAGAAACCAAACTGATTCCATCCCAGATTGATGATCGCCATTGCATTTCTGTTGCCTACACTGCCATCGATTCCAACGCTGAACTGTCGTGGGTCTGAAAATCCATGTTCCTGAGGATGACACGTGGCACAGGCCATGGTATTATCTCCTGAAAGCAGCGGATCATAGAACAACTTTCTGCCAAGCGCCACACCTTCTACTGTCATGGCATTATCAGCCGGAATGAATTGAGCCATGGGAGGAAGTCCCTGAGGGATCACTAATTCGTAGGGAGTGGTTACGTAAGGCTCATTCGGGTCGTCCTGATTACAGGCGCTGAGCACTAAGACAACAACACAAAAGAAGAGTATCTTCAACTTGAACATCAATTCGTAAACATGAATCAGGGCTGAATGGTTCTCAAATGTACTGTTCTGATCATATTAATAATGTAGAACAGTTATCAAAAACGGCCAATGGTCTTGATTATTCTTTCTCTCCGGAAAACTACTTTCACGCCATGCGAAATGTTCTGATCATTCTTTTGACCGTATCTTACTTTTCTGCAAGCGCCCAAACAGTTGTTGGCGTGTTTCAAAGAAAGCAGGATGGCTACAAGAACTACCGCATTCCATCGCTGGTCTGCACCAATTCGGGCTCGCTGCTGGCTTTTGCCGAAGGGCGCGCCAATCTACTCGACCATTCTGAGAACGACATTGTACTGAAGCGAAGCACAGATAACGGCCAAACTTGGAGCCAACTAAGCGTTGTGGCGGAAGATGGAAAAAACGCACTGAACAATCCTCAGGCACTTGTTAGAAAAGACGGTCGGATTTTACTCATGTACCAACGTTATGCAGAAGGGTATGGCGAAAAACAGGCGATGCCGGGTTTGGATGGCGAGCGAATTTGCAGAACGTTTATCACCTATTCGGATGATGAAGGAACAACTTGGGTAGAAGCAAAAGACATTACAACGGAAGTCAAAAGACCCGAAGCTACGTCCCTTGCATCTGGTCCAGGCATCGGTATAGAATTGAAAAATGAAAAACACGCTGGGCGTTTGGTGATGCCCCTCAACCAAGGTCCGTGGGGAAACTGGTTTGTGTATGCGGTTTATTCTGATGATGGCGGAGCAACCTGGACGAAAGGTGAACTCGCCCCTTACAAAAAGAAGGTACGCGGTTGGGCCAATGAGGTGCAAATGGTAGAACTGAGTGATGGCCGTTTACTATTAAATGCCCGCAGCGAACAAGGAAATCACAAACGCAAGATTGCTTTCAGCGAAGATGGTGGGCAGACCTGGGGCGAAGTATCAGACGAAAAAGCATTGCTCGAACCCGAATGTCAAGGAAGTTTGATCGCATACAACGACTCTACGATCCTGTTCTGTAATCCAAGACACCGAAGTAGACGGCTAAGAGGAACCGTGTATGCGAGCACAGATAATGGCGCCACTTGGCCTCATCGAAAGACCATTTATAAAGAAGGTTTCGCCTATTCGTGTATGGCGGTGCTGCCAAATGGCGAAATAGGAGTTCTATTTGAAAAGGATGGATACGAAAGCATCAGTTTCATGAAGCTTCGTTTGGAGGAGATTCTTGACCCGAAGATGAAATAAGGAATCTCAAGGTAGCTATCACCTTGTATGGCGCGTTGGAATATCGAATCGCAGTTCGTCAATCGTTTTTCGCTGATCAAATTTGTTTGGGATGGTACGACAACGGTTTTGTCACCCTAACGAAGAGCCTGTGCTGAGCTTGTCGAAGTAAAGGGTCTCCTTGCTAGCTGTGCTGGACACGATGACAAAGAGATGCTTCTTCTAAAAACGCATTGAATTATTTGCGAACAACGATTATCGATCAACGAACTGCGATTGTGGCTACCCTTAGGCCTTTCGACTTATTCCTTGCTCCTTTTTCTTTTTGATTGGCGAAGAACGAATAACGATTATCGAATAACGATTAACGAATAACGATTTGCGATTACCCTACAGGTGCTTAAGTGCTTGGCACAGCGTGCGCATAGGAAATAGTGATCACCTTAAAGGCTTTCAAAAGCTCGGAGGTCTTTGTAGAACAGAAAAAGAAAGCCCCGCTCTGGTTTCAGAACGGGGCTTTCATCTATTCGATTTTATCCTCTTCCTTAAGGCATCGGAGTAAGCTGCACATTCACGGTAATCACACCATTATTTGTCACCACCACCGGAACATCTGTTTGCAGGTAACCAGCGGCAGATACCCGCAAGGTCTGAGGGCCTGCTGGCACCTTGGTCAAGCTGAAAGTACCCCCGGCACTGGTCATTACGCTTCCGCTCGTACCCAGTACTTGCACACTTGCTTTGATGATAGGCATAGAGCCGTTCATACTGCTTACCATACCATTTACGGTTCCACCAGATGTTTGATTGCCGCCACTGCCCGTGTCGCCACTGCCCGTGTTAGAGCCACCATTGCTTTTAGAACTCTGATTGACCTGATACCCCCATTGGCCCAACTGCTGTTCGTTGCCCTTCAGGGTTCCTAATAATATATCGCGCACCCGAGCTGATACGTTCACTACCGTGCCATCCGTATTCACATTCTGATCTTTCCGCTTACCCAGTAGTCCATCACGGTCTTCCGTGGCCATTTCGGCATCTCTACGCAGTTGTTTCTGCAAGGCATTCTTAGCAGCGGCATTCGACACGCGCGTCTCAAACGCGGTCATGTCCAAGCCGTTAAGCGGACTTGCCGCCCCATCAGCCGTGTGCTTTGCAATGATGTCCTGAGCCAATTGAATCAGGTCGTCAGCGTTGGTGGGTATAACCACCTTTACATTTTTTCGTGCCATTTTCTTTTCTTTTAGTTAGTGGCATATCCGAGTTGTATACTCGGGCAAGGATTTTCCTTGCAGAGCTAATTTCGGCACGATGTGATTAAAATTGTCGTCTGACGACAATTTTTTTTCATTACCAACGAAATTCAGATGTATCTGGCTGTTTTTCAGTCATTTAAAATTCCTTATTCATGCTCCAATAATGACAATTGGTATTCATATAATCATTATTGGTTTTCAAATAATGACAATTGGTATTCAAATAATCATTATCGGTATTCAAATAATGACAATTGGTTATTCAATGATGAACATTGGTTATCATATTATCATCCTACGACATTCCACTAAGGCTCTGGCTTATTCAATAACCATTCTTGGTATTTCTAGAACCACCCTTGGTATTTCCAGAACCACCCTTGGTATTTCCAGAACCATTCTTGGTATTTCTAGAACCACCCTTGGTATTTCTAGAACCATTGTTGGTATTTCCAGAACCATTCTTGGTATTTCTAGAACCACCCTTGGTATTTCTAGAACCATTCTTGGTATTTCTAGAACCACCATCAGATTACCAACAGACGGCCTAGCATTACCGATTATGATAATTGAAGGTGGGAAAAGGGCTTGGCGATGCCCCCTTTTCAGTCATGCTACAGCGAGCAGCGATGAGGGTGTTGGATATGTTCAGAGGAATGGGTAGTATTGATGGATATAAAAACAACGGAGCCTACAGAAAGAATTACCTATAGCACCCCTAATTGGAGGGCTATAAAAAGAAATCGTGCTTGGGCAAAGGCGGATATGATAAATTGCAGTAGTGGAATTTATCATAGCCCCTAGTTGTAGCACATTTTGAAATCGCCCTATGTTATTGACACTTTCTAAGCGCCAGGATACAAATTCGAATACCGTATCGGCTAAAGAGTTCTTGGAATGGGCGAAAAAAGACCTTGAGAACAGTGACAAGCATTCAATCGGTAATGGAATTGGTAATATTAAGAAGGCCATTCACTGCCGAATAGACGAGATAATTGACGACACTCATATAAGGCACTGTGAAGGATGGAATAAGTTTGCCTCTACCGACACGAAACTTGAAGCTTTACGTCTGTTGAATTTTAAATTTACTGCGGTTGTTAGTCTGCTTACTGACATCAGGAATAAATACGAACATCAGTACAAACTCCCCGAATATCGGGAAGCACAAGGCTTCTTGGACACAGCTGAAATGTGGCTTGAAATGTCCTATGATAAATACTCTTTCAATAAGCTGGCGATTGTTGGTCTAAAAACAACTGATTTTGGCGTTTCGTACAGTAATAATGGCACAAAACTCACAAGTTGTAAAATCGTCAAGTCTTCATCTTTAGACTACATATGGGACAGTAAAAAAGAAATTCACGAAATCAAGAAAGGGGTACGAAAAATTGTTCATATGAACACCATACCATGGAGGACAATGGCACAATATGAAGCAAAACATTTGGTCTTTACGGGGACACCAAATAAGACCGTCCATGTTCTGCCTGCGTCAATATTGACGAGTATATTTCGAAAAGCCTTAAAGGAACTTGTGGTATGAAAAAACGTGCTACAACACCATCTATGCAAAATAGGGACTCATCAGTTACGCAGGGTTCGGGTTTATCTGTCCGCTCCTGTCCTGTGGGACAGGGCGAAGCAGTTAAAACCCTATTTTTCATAGCTGAGAACCGTTGGCAAACATTTTGGCGCATCTAGAAAACATCAGATGAAAACTGCGCATTTCTTAGTTCTATTTTCCATAACGATGCTGTTTGGTTTCGCTCAGACCGTGGTTGCACAAAATGAATGGCCTAGTTCGAACTCAGAATGGAATTTTGCTTTTGGCGGACCACCGTATTACGGCTACGCTCGGTACTATGTAAATGGTATTGAGACAGTTCAAGGAAAGACCTGTACCCGTTTGTTCGGTGACAGTTACTTCTTGTCCAATTATACGCAAGGTACAGAACCAAGCTATCTATGGTATTTTGACGGAGACACACTATGGCATTACGTTGAAAGTGAATCTGTTTTTCATCCTTTGGTTTGCTTCAACGCAGTTCCAGGTGACACTTGGTTTCCGCTCGACACAGCGATTGGAGATGCTACCTGTTCTAACAGCCCGATGGAAGTGACCGATACGTTTTCAGTTTATCACAACGGACAAGCATTCCGTGGAGTGACTGTACATACCGAAGTTGACGGATACATATGGTGGGGAGGTTCTTTTAACGAACGAACATTTATGGATACTGCAACCTATTCAAATGGTAATCCTTATTTCGGATACAATCCGTTTCCGCAATACAACGGATGCAGCGGTGTAGTTGATTGGTACTTCTATTCTTTGCTGTGCTACTCAGATACAGAACTTGATATTGTCGTTAACAACATCAGTTCGATAGAAGGACATCAGAATTGCGACTATCCTTGGAACGAAGTATCGGTTCACGGGCTTGACCCCTTAGAAAACGTGCTTTTTTATCCCAATCCGACAAGTAACCGAATTCAAATAGACCTTGGTTCTACAATCGGAACAATCACAATAAACGCATACAACGCTTTGGGAGAATTGGTTAGCACAGAAACGCGGAATTCACAGGTACGTATCGACTACATTTTACCAGACCCAATAGGCATTTATCTACTTCAATTGGTTCAGACGGACGGAAATGTCACTAACCTGAAAGTGGTGAAAGAATAAAAAACGTTTGCCAACATCAACTATAAAAATAGGGCGTGAAGTGGTTGCCGCTAGTTCATCATGGTTTGCAGTTTTCGGTTTCGGGCGAAAGGACGAAGGTGTTAAAACCCTATTTTCATAGTTGTAAAACGTTGG
>JAIPBM010000029.1 GCA_021739695.1 Flavobacteriales bacterium
CGTTTCAACCGAATCGTTTCTCCAACTCATCCAAGGTCATGGTGATCATGGTTGGTTTACCGCTTGGGGCAGAATAAGGAAGGTCGCAGGCAAAAAGCTCGTCAATCAATTGGGTCATTTCGGCAGGTTGCAGCACTTTTCCATAATCGATGGACGCTCTGCGTGCCATTGCTTGCGCTAGTTTATCCATCTTCTTGCTGGCCGTCAAATTTCCCGATTCGTTGTATTCCTCCAGAATCTCATCAATCACGTCTTTCACGTTATTCTCATTGATGTAAGTGGCCAGACCTTGCACAATGAAGGTGTTCTTGCCAAATGGTTCTATGTCCATTCCTAGCAATTTCACATCATCCAAAATGCTCGAAAGTGTTTTGCTATCCGAACTGTTGAGTTCAATATTTATAGGAAAAAGATGTGTCTGTTTCGGTGCTTGCTGCAATGCCAGACTCTGCACGATCTTTTCGTAAACCACCCGTTCGTGCGCCCGTTTTTGGTCAATAATGATCGTTCCTGAACGGATGCTTGTAAGAATGTACTTGCCATGGATCTGAACTGGCCGCTTTTCCACTTCGTCTCCAACTGACATTCGGCTTTGAACTGTTGCCGTTTCCCGTTGTTCGGGCAATTGCTCTGGCAAACCTTCGTACAGCTTCTGCCAATTATTGTCTGACGGCTTTTCCCAACCTTCTGACCGTGTTCGGGTTATGGCTGCAGAATGCGCACCTCTAGCACTAAAAGAACCTGCAGTGACAGGAAGCTCAGGTTGAAATATCCGAACATCCTTTGGTGGAGGAGGAAAGTTGATGCTCATTTCCTGATTGAAATCGAGCGTAGGTGCAATATTGTATTTGCCCAATGACTGGCGAGTTGCCGAACGCAGAATGGCATAGATCGATTTCTCGTCCTCGAATTTTATCTCCGTTTTGGTCGGATGAATATTGATGTCGATAAAAGATGGGTCAACTGTGAAGAAGACAAAATAGGCTGGATGGGTCTTTTGATCGATCAGTTCATCGTATGCCGATGAAATGGCATGATTGAGGTACGAACTCCGAATAAAACGATCGTTTACAAAGAAGAATTGCTCACCACGTTTCTTGCGCGCAAATTCAGGTTTGCCAATAAAACCATCAATCTTGGCAATGCTCGTTTCTTCCTCTATCGGAACGAGTTTTTCATTGAAGCTTTTACCGAAAAGCTCCACGATACGCTGACGCAACTTGCCTGGCTTCAGATTAAAAAGCTCATCGCCATCATGATAAAGGCTCATTTCAATCTCAGTATGCGCCAACGCCACGCGGATAAATTCATCCATGATGTGACGCGTTTCCACCTGATTCGACTTCAAGAAATTCCTTCTCGCAGGAACGTTGAAGAACAGATTTTTGATAGAAATGCTCGTTCCTACAGGCGTTTGACAAGCTTCCTGTCGTTGGATCTTCGATCCTGCAATGTTTATCTGAACACCGATCGGACTTTCCTCTGTTCGGGTTTTCATTTCCACGTGTGCAATGGCAGCAATGGAAGCCATCGCTTCTCCTCGGAAACCTTTGGTTTTAATGGCAAAAAGCTGGTCGGCCGATTGGATCTTGGATGTTGCATGACGCTCGAAACACATGCGTGCGTCATTTTCGCTCATTCCTTTTCCGTTGTCAATCACTTGCATCAGCGTTTTTCCGGCATCTTCAACCACAAGTTGAATCTTGCTTGCGCCAGCATCCACCGAATTCTCCAACAGCTCTTTGACTGCCGATGCAGGGCGCTGAATCACCTCGCCAGCTGCTATCTGGTTGGCAACGCTATCAGGAAGTAAACGGATAATATCACTCATGCAGAAACTGCGCTCAGCCCCAATTGAAGAAGAACCAGACCAGTCCGAAAAGGAAGCTTACGATGAGCACCAATCGCATAGACTGTGCAGAAGATTGGGTTTTGCGCACCGAACCACCTCCTGAAGACCAACTTTTGCTAAGTTTGCCACGAAGCAATTCTCTTCTTCGTTCATCAGAAAGTTCTCCGTTCTGTTGTTCTTCAACCAAACGCTTCAGTTCTTCTTTGCGCTCTTTCTGTTGGTCGTAAATGACCGGTTTATAGTCAAAGCTGCGGTGCCTTGGCGTCTTAAACATCGATGGAATTCCAAAACTCATGGCCCAAATTTATCGGATCTGACAAGAATGTGTGAATAATTAAGACTTTAAACGCAATAGCAAGGCATTTTATTTGTTCACCTTCGAAGAATATGAAGGGAATGAGAACGGTCGGCTGTTGGGTATTTATGTTAATCGTGTTCAGATCAGCGATGGTCTCAGCACAGGTGAAACCTGTTTTTTACAATCATAACAAACAAGCTTGGGTTGATTCCGTTTTCAAAAGTCTAACTCCAGATGAGCGGCTTGGCCAACTTTTTATGGTGGCTGCGTATTCAAACCGCGATTCGAGCCATGTGGCCGAGCTGGAAAAACTAATACGAGAGAATAAGATAGGTGGCCTTATTTACTTTCAGGGAGGACCGGTTAGGCAAGCTAAAATGTGCAATTATCTGCAGTCGATTTCCGATGTGCCGATGATGATTGCGATGGATGCCGAGTGGGGAATAGGCATGCGTTTGGACAGCACGATTGACTATCCGCGATCCATGACCTTGGGAGCCATACAAGATGACAAGTTGCTCTATGATTTTGGAGCAGAAACAGCCCGCCAAATGAAACGCATGGGCATGCACGTCAACTTTGCACCTGTGGTTGATGTGAATAGCAACGCGGAAAATCCTGTTATCGGAACACGAAGCTTTGGCGAGAATAAGATCAAAGTGGCCCAAAAGGGAATTGCCGTGATGAAAGGCATGCAGGAAAACGGCATTCTTGCTTGCGCCAAACACTTTCCTGGTCATGGCGATACTGATTCTGATTCGCATCTCACGCTTCCTGTGATCAATCATCCATACGAACGAATTGATTCATTGGAGCTTTATCCTTTCAAGCAAATGATCAAGGAAGGGATTGGAAGTATGATGGTGGCGCACCTCTACATTCCACAGTTGGATACAACTACAAATCAAGCTTCTACGCTTAGTCCCAAAATTGTGAATGGCCTCTTGAAAGACACGCTTGGTTTCGAAGGATTGATCTTTACCGATGCCTTGAATATGAAAGGTGTCAGCAAGTTTTACCAACCCGGTGAGGTGGAATTGAAGGCCTTACTTGCTGGCAATGACGTGATGGAATTTGCTGAAGATGTTCCTAAAGCCATGGAGCTTATCAGGCAGGCCGTAAACGATGGGGTAATTACGCAAGAGGAAATTGACAAACGCTGTCTGAAAGTGCTGAATGCAAAGGCTTGGTTCGGGTTGGATCGGTATAAACCTATTCCGCTCAAGAACCTTACAGCCGATTTGAACAATAGCCAAGCTCGCGCAGTCGATAACAAGTTAGTGGCCAATTCAATCACGCTGCTTATCAACAAGAACGCAATTCCTGTTCAGAATTTAGACTCAGAAAGCATCGCTTCATTGGTGATTGGAGATGATCCGGAAAATGCATTTCAGCAGATGCTTTCCAAGTATGCCCCGATCAATCATTTTTCAATTTCCACCAGTGCATCGGACGATGAATATTGGTCCATTCTGAATCAATTGAAAGACTATGATAAGGTTATTGTGAGTGTTCATGGATTGAATAATAGTCGACCTAAAAATTACGGAATTACTCAGAAATTGATTGATGCCATTAGTGAATTGACCTTTAGTACGCAATTGATTGTCAATGTTTTTGGAAATCCGTATGCTTTGGGAAGATTGCCTGGAATAGAACATGCAAACGCACTTTTATTTTCGTACGAGCAATCGGATGTAGCTGAACAGATGGCAGCTCAGGCCATTTTTGGGGGCATTGGCATTTCGGGCAAAATGCCGGTAACCGCCAATGCGCAATATCCATACGGTAGCGGACTGAAAACCGAAAAAACACGTTTGGCTTACGGAGAACCTGCGCAAGTTGGGCTCAACGAATTGGAATTGGCCAAGATCGATTCTATCACCTTGGATGCTATTGCAGCCAAAGCAACTCCGGGCGCACAACTGTTGGTTGCCAAAGATGGCGTGGTGGTTTACCAGAAGAATTTTGGATATCAGACCTATGCCAACGAGCAAGCCGTTCGTTGGGATGACGTGTATGATCTTGCTTCAATAACCAAGATCGGAGCTTCGCTTGTTTCGTTCATGCAATTGGTAGATAAAGGTGAAGTGTCGGTTGATGATAAGGTTTCGGAACACCTTTTAGAACTTAAACGAACCAACAAAAAGGACATCACCTTTCGCAATATGCTGGCGCATTATGCTCAATTGCAGGCTTGGATTCCGTTTTACACCAAAACGCTTAAAAACGGAGCACCTGATAGCCTTTACTATCGCAAGGTCAAATCACCCGAATTTCCGCATCATGTAGCACAAAACCTCTACATGAGAAAGGATTATCCTGATTCAATCTATCGAATCATCAACGAATCGAAACTGCTGGATAAAAAGCAATACAAATACAGCGACCTTGGATATTACTACATGAAAAAAGTGGTTAGGCTGGAATCAGGAAAACCGTTGGATGAATATGCCACCACCAACTTCTATCGGCCGCTTGGACTGACTACAATGGGATTCCAACCACGCGAACGCTTTGAATTGAACAGGATTGTGCCTACGGAATACGATATGACTTTCCGAAAGCAATTGGTGCAAGGCGATGTGCATGATCCGGGTGCAGCCATGTTGGGCGGAGTTGGCGGCCACGCAGGTTTGTTCTCCGATGCAAACGACCTTGCGGTTATGATGCAACTCTTCTTGAACAAAGGAACATACGGAGGCAAGCGATACATTTCTGAGAAAACGGTGAACGAATTCACCAAATGTCAGTTCTGTAAAAGTGGAAATCGAAGAGGAATTGGGTTTGATAAACCCGAACCTAGTGGTGGCGGTCCAACATGTGAGTGTGTTTCTATGCTCAGTTTCGGACATACTGGTTTTACAGGAACAATGGCTTGGGCCGATCCAGACAAGAATATCGTTTACATCTTTTTATCTAACCGTGTTTATCCAGATGCGGACAACAGTAAACTCTTGAAAATGGATGTTCGGACCAAAATCCAGCAAGTAATCTACGATTCGATTGTAGAGTAAAATCGATGCTTTCGGGCAAGTTTCCGATGGTTTTTGAACTTAATTGTGACTATTGCTTCATCTTTATGTGACCTAAGTTTCTAAACGAAGCTTTTAGTGTCTGTAGTTTTGTCTAAGAATCTTGAGAGTTTCAACATATTAAAACATATACCATGAAAGTAGAACAATTGTATACCGGATGTTTGGCTCACGGAGCTTACTACATCGAAAGCAATGGCGAAGCAGCCATCATTGATCCATTACGCGAAGTGCAACAGTACATTGACATGGCTGAAGCGCGAGGCGCGAAGATCAAGTACATTTTTGAAACGCATTTTCATGCAGATTTCGTTTCAGGACACGTGGATCTGGCCAAGAAAACAGGCGCACCGATTGTTTATGGTCCAACGCAAATGGAAACTGGATTTACAGTTTACGTGGCAAAGGATGGTGAGAATTTCCCATTGGGAAATGCCAATATCAAGTTGATTCATACACCTGGTCATACCATGGAAAGCAGCTGCTTTCTTCTAACGAACGAAGAAGGTAAGGAAGAGGCCATTTTTACGGGCGATACGCTTTTCATTGGAGACGTAGGTCGTCCGGATCTTGCACAGCACGTAATTGCTGATCTCACACAGGAAAAATTGGCCAATCACCTGTTCGATTCGCTTCGAAACAAGTTGATGCCGCTAAATGATGACATCATTGTTTATCCAGGTCATGGCGCTGGAAGTGCTTGCGGAAAGAATATGAGCAAAGAGACTTCTGATACGCTTGGCAATCAGAAAAAGACCAATTACGCTTTGCGTGCCGATATGACGCGCGAAGAATTCGTGAAAGAACTGCTCACAGGTTTGACTGCTCCTCCGTCATACTTTCCAAAGAATGTGGTTATGAACATTCAAGGTTATGATTCATTCGATAACGTAATGAGCCGCGGAATTAAGCCGCTGTCACCACGTGAGTTTGAAGCAGCCATGGAAGAAACAGGTGCCGTTGTCATTGACACACGTAAAGCACAGGATTTCGCCAAAGGATTCATTCCAAATTCATACAGCATTGGAATTGATGGAAGCTTTGCCGTTTGGGTTGGTACATTGATCACCGATATCACTCAGAAGATTCTTTTGGTTGGCGATGCAGAGCGAATTCCTGAAGTAGTGACGCGCTTGGCCAGAGTAGGATACGATCATGCCATCGGATACCTGAATGGAGGCGTGGAAGCTTGGACAGCGGATGGAAAAGCGGTCGATACGATTGAATCTGTTTCTGCTGCTGAGTTTGCTGCTAGAGAAGAAGCTGATAAAAGCATCAAGATCGTTGATGTGCGTAAGAAGAGCGAATACGATTCAGAGCATATTGTAAATGCCTTGAATGCTCCTTTGGATTACATCAACGATAGCATGACCAAATTGAACAAGAACGAAACCTACTATGTGCATTGCGCTGGTGGTTACCGTTCAATGATCTTCACATCCATTCTTCGATCAAAAGGATACAATAATCTAATTGATGTCGATGGTGGTTTCAACGCTATCAAAGACAGCGGAAAATTTGAAGTGACAGCTTATGTATGTCCAACAACATTGCTTTAATCATTAATCAAACAAACAGAATAGACATGAATAATACAGGCTATACCATTGTGGATGTTCGCAGTCCGATGGAATTTCAAGGAGGTCATGTGGCAGGAAGCGTCAATATTCCGCTACAGGAAGTTCCAGATAGGGTAGAAGAGTTTGCAAATATGAAGCAGCCGTTATTGTTGTGCTGCGCTAGCGGAAACCGAAGTGGACAAGCGGTAGCATTCCTACACCAGCAAGGAGTAGAGTGTGAGAACGGTGGAGGCTGGATGGATGTGAACTATCGTTTGCAGCACGCCTAAGTACACGTACTGAACAGATTGAACGCCACCATGACGCAAGTTGTGGTGGCGTTTCTGTTTTAGAGATCAGAACTACATCTACTTTTCTATACCTTCAATGCTACAAATTGAACCTCAGCATCATGCGGATTTTTACTCTTACAATTCTCCTTTTAAGTTCGTTTTCACAGGCATTTTCTCAGCAGCATTCCGTGGCTAGGCGATGGAATGAAGTGCTGCTGGAAGCCATCCGAAATGATTATGCACGTCCAACCATTCACGCACGCAATCTGTTCCATACATCCATCGCGTTGTACGACAGTTGGGCCATCTTCGATCCCGTGGCAGAACCTTACATGCTTGGTAAAGTGGTACACGATTTCAACTGTCCATTCAATGGAATCACAGGTCCAACAGATATTCAATCCGCACAAGAAGAAACTATGAGTTACGCTGCCTACAGGTTACTGTCGCATCGTTTTATCAATTCGCCCAATCCAACAGAAAATCAGATGCGTTTCGATACGCTGATGGCGAATTTGGGCTACGATATCAACTTTACATCAACCGATTATTCTAACGGTTCGTATGCTGCATTGGGAAACCATTTGGCAGCAAATCTGATTGCTTACGGGTTCCAAGATGGCTCCAACGAAACTGGAGGTTATGCCAATCAGCATTATGTGCCTCTCAATCCAACCTTGGTTCCTATTGTACCAGGAAATCCAGATATAATTGATGCCAATAGATGGCAACCGCTCACGCTTCAAGTTTACATTGACCAAGCTGGAAATGTTTATCCCTTGAGTACGCCAACGTTCTTAGGTCCAGAATGGGGCGAAGTTGATGCGTTTGCACTTGATCAGGCTGACCTTTCCGTTCATACGCGCGATGGCTATGATTATCAGGTGTATCACGATCCTGGTTCTCCACCGATGATGGATACCGCCAACGTGACTGGACTTGCCGAGATGTATCAATGGAGTTTTGAGTTGGTAGCTGTTTGGTCTTCGCATTTGAGCAGTGGTGATACAACTACGTGGGATATCTCACCAGCTTCAATCGGGAACGTTCAACAATACCCGACCAATTTCTACGATCACACACAGTTTTACGATTTGCTGAATGGAGGCGATATCAGCATCGGGTATTCAGTGAATCCATACACTGGTCAACCATACACACCACAGGTAGTGAAACGCGGTGATTACGCGCGTGTTTTGGCAGAGTTTTGGGCTGATGGACCAGCCTCGGAAACACCGCCTGGACATTGGTTTACGATTCTAAATTACGTCAATGATCATCCATTGTTTGAAAAGCGCTATATGGGCGCTGGGCCGATTCTTCCAGATCTGGAATGGGACGTGAAAGCGTATTTCACCATGGCAGGAACTGTGCACGATGCTGCAGTTAGTGCTTGGGGTGTAAAAGGTTGGTACGACTTTATTCGTCCGATTTCCGCCATTCGATTCATGGCCGATCTTGGTCAATCATCCTTTCCAGATTCGGTTCATTATCATCCTGCCGGATTGAAATTGCACGAAAATATTGTGGAACTGGTAGATTCTTCCGATGCATTGGCTGGAGCAACCTATCAGCACGTAGGAAAGATCAAAATGAATGTTTGGCGCGGCCACGATTACATTACCAACACCGCAACGGATACGGCAGGAGTGGGCTGGATTCTCGCTGAAGATTGGTGGCCATATCAACGACCATCGTTCGTTACTCCACCTTTTGCCGGTTTTGTTTCCGGTCACTCTACGTTCTCGCGTGCTGCCGCAGAAGTAATGACCTCACTAACTGGCAATGCTTATTTTCCAGGAGGTATGGGTGAGTTTCATGCGCCAATGAATGAGTTTCTTGTGTTTGAAGATGGACCAAGCACAGATGTTACGCTTCAGTGGGCTACATACCGCGATGCATCCGATCAGTGTAGTCTTTCGCGTATTTGGGGAGGAATTCATCCAACCTTAGATGATATTCCTGGGAGATTTATGGGGATGGAAATCGGTCACGATGCTTTCGATTTTGCACATCAGTATTTTGAGGGAAACGCTGTGGTCACCAATATTTCTGACGTTGAAAAGGAAGATGCGCTCATTTTTCCGAATCCATCGCATAATGGAATCGTCTCCATCCATTGTGAAGAACAAACCGAAAGAATGGATGTTTCCGTGTTTGATGTGAGCGGAAAATGTTGTTTTAAAAGCTCTGTTTTAACCAATGGAAAATCGGAAGTGATTTCACTCGACCTTCATCAATTGCAATCAGGATTGTATCTGGTTGAAGTTAATTCGGATGGCAAACGTTCAAGTCATCGGGTTTCTCTTCTGAACTAATCGGATGAAGGGAATTTTCAAGCGGTTGACCAGCACGATAGGAAAAGGGAAGCTGCTTAAGCTGTTTTTCAATCTTTCTCCGATGTATCGCTCCACTGGCGGTAGAATCGTGGAAATGTCTGACGATTTCCACTACGTCAAGCTCAAATTACCGCTCACCCGCAGAACGCGCAATTATGTGGGAACGCTTTATGGTGGACACATGTACAGCTGTGTGGATGGCATTTACATGGTTCAACTCATCAATATTCTTGGGAAGAACTTTGTGGTTTGGGACAAATCAGCAAGCATCAGATTCCGTAGACCAGGAAATCAAACGCTCTATGCAGAATTTCCCATTTCCAAAGATTTCATTCAGCAGATCAAGATGGAAATCGCTGAACTTGGAGAAAAGGATTACATCTTGCCTGTAAACTTGGTTGACAGTGAAGGAAAGATCTATGCAGAAGTTGAAAAGGTGATCTACATTTCTTCGAAAGAGTTCTATTCTAAGAAGCAGGAAAAACGAACTTCGCGCACGTCAAATTAAACCAATGAAACAACTCTTAGCCATTTTAATGCTTGGATTAACCGCTTGCCAGAATAACGACAAAGTAGCCATCAATTATCCCGATACCAGAAAGGACACCTTCGTAGTTGACGATTACTTCGGTACAAAAGTGGCTGATCCGTATCGTTGGTTGGAAGATGATAATTCGGAGGAAACAGCTGATTGGGTCAAGCGACAGAATGAGGTGACATTCGCTTATTTGGAAACACTTCCGCAACGTAAAAAGATCCGCGAGCGTTTGGAGAAACTATTCGATTACGAGCGTTATGGAACACCTTTCAAGAAAGGAGGGAAGTTCTTCTTTTTCAAGAACGATGGCATGCAGGATCAAAGCGTGCTGTATGTACAGGATTCGCTCAATACCGAACCAAAGGTTCTGATTGACCCGAATACTCTCTCAGCTAACGGAACGGTTGCTTTGGGCGGTACATCTGTTTCAAAAGATGGCAAGTTCATGGCTTATCAATTGTCTGCTGCCGGATCAGATTGGAACGAGATTCACGTTAAAGATCTTTCATCAGGAAATGATCTGGAGGAAGTGATTAAATGGGTGAAATTCTCTGGCGTTTCGTGGAAAGGAAATGGCTTTTTCTACAGTAGATACGATGCACCCGAAGATGGAAAAGCGTATTCAGGCAAGAATGAATTCCATAAGATCTATTTCCACACTTTGGGTACGTCTCAAGAAGCAGATGAACTCATTTATTGGAACGAGAATGAGCCGTTGCGCAATTATTACGCTTGGACTCCTTACACGGAAGATGCGGTAGTTATCTTCGAATCTCAATCAACCAGCGGTGTGCAATTGTATTACAAGGCCGATGGCGATAAGGACTTTATGCAGATTGCCCAAGGTTTCGATTTTGAATATGGAATTCTTGATCACGCAGACGGAAAATTGCTTGCCTACACGAACAATGGCGCGCCAAACTATCGAGTGGTAAGTATTGATGCACGCAATTCGAGTTCTGAAAATTGGAAAGAACTGATTCCTGAAAAACAGCAAGTTCTAGAAGGCGTGCAACTGGCAGGAGGCAAGTTGGTCTGTTCGTATTTGAAAGATGTGGCTTCGGAAATCAACGTACATGGTTTGGATGGTGCATTCATTCGGTCAATCGAATTTCCAACGAAAGGAAATGTAGAATTCAGTGGAAATCGGGAAGATGACGGAGCGTTCTATGCCTTCACTTCATTTACATATCCAACTACCATTTTCAAGTATGACATGTCGTCTGGAAAATCAGAACTCTTCAAAGCACCATCGCTCGATTTCGATGCTGAGAAGTACGAGGTAAAGCAGGTGTTTTATCCAAGCAAGGATGGAGCCAAGATTCCGATGTTCATTGTGCACAAAAAAGGCTTGAAATTGGATGGAAACAATCCATGCTTCTTGTACGGATACGGAGGATTCAACATCAGTGTAACGCCAAGTTTTTCGGCCAGCAGATTGGTGTTTTTAGAAAATGGCGGTATTTACGCACAGGCAAACATGCGTGGAGGAGGAGAATATGGCGAGGAATGGCATCAGGCCGGAACCAAACTGAGCAAGCAGAATGTGTTTGATGATTTCATTGCAGGTGCTGAATACTTGATATCTGAGAATTACACGAGTTCAGAAAAACTGGCTATTTCTGGAAGAAGTAATGGCGGTTTGCTCGTTGGCGCGTGCATGACGCAACGACCAGACTTATTCAAAGTAGCATTGCCAGCAGTTGGTGTTCAGGATATGTTGCGTTTCCACAAGTTCACCATTGGTTGGGCGTGGACGGGAGATTACGGTTCAAGTGACAACGAAGAGGAATTCAAGGCTTTGTACGCGTATTCGCCATTGCATAATGTAAAAGCACAGGCTTATCCAGCCACACTGGTAACTACTGCCGATCACGATGACCGCGTGGTACCAGCACACTCATTCAAATTCATTTCGGAACTTCAGGCCAAGCAAACAGGCAATTTGCCAGTTCTTATCCGAATTGATGTTGATGCAGGCCACGGTGCTGGAAAACCACTATCCAAAACCATTGACGAAAGTGCCGACATCTGGGCCTTCGTTTTTGAGCATTTGGGAATGAGCGAAGTGAAGTAGCTCAGTTTTTCAGCAGCACAAACGCATTAAGCGAAGTGGCAATCAATAGCCAGAGAAAGTAGGGTAAAACGAACAACGACTTTGCTTTGAGTTGTGGCCATAGTCCGATAAGGAAATATCCTATCAATACTGTAAGCGCAAGAATGAGCACCAGCCCCAAACCTACCATGTGGAATTTGAAGAATACGGGGTTCCAGACCACGTTCAAAATCCATTGCACGGAAAACAAAGCAAGTAGGAAGTTCTTGTTCTCAATCGTTCCCCAAGCTTGAGCCATATAAACTGAAAAACAGAGCATGATGGTGGTCCATGCAGCACCGAAAACCCAACCTGGTGGTGTCCAAGGTGCTTTATTAAGGCTTGCGTACCATTCTCCAGTTACTTGACCACCCATTAAGATTCCACCAATACCCAGTGCTGCAAAGTTGATAACGAGAAAGATGATCAGACGTAGCCACATGATTATTGTTCTTTATTGTTATTCAACCAAATTACAAGTTATTGGTTCATCCTGAAGGAAACATTTCAGTCTGTACTTTTGGCTGCAAGCAATGAAGGTAATATCGGCAAATAGAGGAGACGTGCGCACCATAACCTGGCGAGGGAAAAAGGTCCAGACTGGCATTTTTAAGTATCCGGTTTCTGAACCGATCTATTTGGGAACGGAAGACGTGGTGAATGATGCAGTTGTTGATCGAAAACACCATGGTGGAGTAGATATGGCGGTATATGCTTATAGCTCTGATCATTATGCGTTTTGGAAACCATTGTTTCCGAATTCGGATTGGGACCTTGGAATGTTTGGCGAAAACCTTACGGTAGAAGGACTGAATGAGAAAGAACTTCGCATCGGCAGTGTTTATCAAGTAGGCGAAGCGCAAGTTGAAGTGTGCCAACCACGACAACCTTGTTTCAAATTGGGTATTCGATTCAACACGCAATCGGTTCTCAAAAAGTTTATCAATTCATCTTATTCGGGCGTCTATTTTAGGGTGGTCAAACCGGGTTCGGTGGCTGTGGGAGATGAATTTCAATTACTATCTGAACAAATCGATTCGCCAACCATTGCTGAGGTTTATCTGCTCATGTATTTCAAACAGGCCAACGAGCAACTCGTGGATAAAGCCATCAATTGCATTCATCTGCCTATTGGTATTCGAGAATTGATCAGAGAGACTCAGGCCGCTTCATAGCTGTTCGTCAACTGGGTCAATTTCGAAAATCACTACGCTAAGTTTGTAATATTACCAGCATGAATATCCTTTTTATCTGCAGCAGAAACGAATGGCGAAGCCGAACAGCCGAAACCATCTTTAGCGAAAGCGAAGAACACGTGGTGCGTTCTGCGGGAACTGCATCTTCGGCCAGAGTGAAAGTAAGTGAAGCCATGCTGCTGTGGGCAGATATGGTGTTTTGCATGGAAGACAAGCATAAGGAGATTCTTAAAGAACGATTTGCAATTGCTACGCGCGACCTACGGATAATCGTGCTTCACATTGAGGATGAATACAGATACATGGATCCGGAGCTGATTGAGGAGCTGGAAGATACCACCGCTCCTTACTTCTGAGCATCTTAGGCCTTTGGTGAATTCTTGCCAGATTCAGCTTCCTTGGCGAACAGTTCTTCCAACACGTCCACTTCGATACCGATAATGATGTTGAAGATAGATTTCTGATCGGCAGTGCTCAATTGATCAAAAAGCATATTTCCTTCCTTCAGCATTTCCAGACCTATTTCCAAGCCTCCAACTTCGGCCTCTGAATATCCCGCCCGCGATTTCTTCATCCGTGCAATCAATTCTGTCAAGATCTGAATGATCTCACGTACTAGCTTTCGGTCGTACAAAAGTTCCAGCAATGCCGTTGTATTTCGGATGAAATCGTCAATATCTGCGCGTCTTAGAGCGGTAATGAAAGAATTGATATCATCGCTGGAATAGGGTGGAAGCTTGCCACTTGTTTTGGCCTTGCGTACCAACTTTGCTTCAAATTCTGTTGCAATTCTGAATGACTTGAAGGCCTTGATGCCTGCACCCAACAGGCGAGGAAGGCTTCTTCCGTGGCGGAGCAGTATGGCTGTAGAATCGAAAAGGATTCGCGCCAATCTATCAGGATGTGTGAGGTAATTATCTAAGCTTCGGAAAGCTTCATTCAGCAATTCTCTTTTTTCCGGATGCGGATAAACCTGCTCCAAAAAGAAGCTTCGGTATCTGGCCACACGTTCTTCATCAAACGAATCAGGGATTTCGTACTTACCATTGATGTTATCGTACTGATAACGATTGTTTATAAGGTTTCTGAATCCGATGATGACGCCATCAAGAATCTCGTTGTCCGCTGGTGCTTTTTTGCTCATTTTCTGCCCTTATCCTTCTGCATTACGCAAATAACGCGAAACCTTCTTCCACTGCGGCTTCCGATGACTTTGTTCACCTTCTCTTATTGGCTCGTAATAGTAATCATGATCAAACATAAATGCAGGTCGGTATTTAGGCATTAACACAGCCAACGGGTAATGTCCATTCTTCGAAACGTTGCTTTTCTGTGTAGCTTCAAGAATAAACTCCTTTCCATCCTTGTACAATACCACCCAAGCGTGCCCAGAAGTCTCATAAGTACCACAAACTACCCGTGCTTCGTAACCCATTGTATTCAGCCAATCGCATAGAATAATGCTATGGTCTTCACAATCGCCACGCGTGTTGGCATAGGCTTCAATGGAGTACTGCCACACATCCAAATAACCGTTGTATTGTTGCTCATCGTACATGTATTGCTTACGCATGGCCAAGGTCTGCAACGGAATCCATAACTGCTCGGTGAAATAGGGCTCATAGTTGCTTAGGAAACCTTGAACAAAATGATGCTTCCTATCGGTTCCAAGTGCGCTAATCGCGGCACCATCGCTAGAGGTTTGCCAATAGAGAATGAAACCTTCTTTAGATCGATCTTTGGGTTTTACGGCAAACTCAAATTCTTCTGATGTAAAAACAGCTTTTCCATCCATGCTACTGATGTTTCCGCTGTTGGCTTTCCAATAGACAGAATCTGCAACTGTTATTACAACTGGGTCAGGAATCAGACTTAATTTGTTGGAAAGCGATTGCTTATTCTGGTTTCGTAAGCAGCCAGCAATACAAAACAAGAAGAGGATCACACCAGCAAAGATCTGCATGATGGTTTTTCTAACATCCAAAACCGATCAAGCTTTAAGTCCGAAAGAGATGATAAGCGCCACAAACAGCAGAATGGCAGATGCAGCAATAGCAACAGAAACGTTATTGTCTTTTAGTTCTTGCTGAATGTCAATTTTAGTCAAGAGAACTCTGTCCACAAAGCCCAAGGCGAGGATGGCCACAATGAGTGAAATGATGGCGTAAAGGATGTTTATCGTGAGATTGAAAATGGTGGCCTCAAAGAATTCCCAGTTCATTAGGGTTAGTTTTGGTTTCTGACGAAAATACGAACCACGTTCAATATTATTTCAGCTAATAGAGGATTGTTAGAAATACAACGATCAGAGTAAAAGGCGAAGATGATCCAAGAATCAACTTGTCAAAAGACTTAAACGTTCACTTTGCGGCCAAATCCGTTTGCAGTTTTCCACAGCAGATTCAATGGCATTTTCGTGCGAACCAATGTCGCGGGTATAATCTCCGCCAAAGTAAATGTTGTGCGTTCCTTGCACTTTTTCCAAGGCTTTCTGTGCCTCAAAGAATTGAGGCGTTTCGCAAGGAAGCCACCATTCAGATACGTGATGAACATGCTTTGGGTCGTCACCTTCGTTGATGTAAGAATCGAACACATTCTGATCGGTGTGCCAACCATCCCAAATGGTTGCATCGGCATGCTTGCCCTTGTGCAACACGTTCACCACGCTCCAATCCTTTCGATTGGGTGGCATATACCGTGTATCGCTGTGCGTGCAGACCGTAGCCAGGTAATACTCGAATTGGCTCAATACATTTTTCACGCTTTCCATGTGGAGCGTGTCTTTGAGAATGTACTGCGCATCTTTTGCCCCAGCAGTAATGATCAACTTGTCAAATTCGAAGCTTTTTCCACTATCAGATGTCACGCTTACCTTTCCAGTTTGAGGGTTGGGTTGCACGTGTTTTACCCCATCTTTTACCAGTATTTCAGTGTTAAGAAGACTATCGGCCATCAATTGGATGTATTGCCTGACTCCGCCTTTCATCACTTTCCAACTGAAGTCGCTTAATCCGCTCGGTTTGTGATAGACCAAATATTTCATCAGCGGATAAATGGCAAAATCTTCCGTTTGGTCGAACGGACTGCCCCAAACACCTGATAGAAGCGGCTTGAGGAAACCGTTTCGTTGCTTGTCGCTCAAGTTCAGTTTGTCCATAAACTGCCCAAGTGTTAGCTCCGTTTGACGCTCGTGAACAATTTTTTCAGATGCATTTATAACCTTATTCATCAACAGCAGTTCGGGTAATCTGTGTGCTTTGGTGAACATCTGCACGAACCTTCTTGGCGTGGAAGGAGGCATGCAGTTTACCTGACCAGTAAGTGTGTTGTAATAGGTCATCGACATTGGAACCCATTCGTAAGGAATCTGTTGTAATTCCAGCAATCGATTGAAAAGTGGATAAATGGTAGGTGAGAACCAATTGGCGCCATCATCAACGTAGTGCATAATGCCGTTCAGTTCAACCTCCACGGTATGGGTATTTCCACCCAAATAATCCTTCTTTTCGAACAAGGTTATTTCGTGGCCTTGATCTAAAAGCCACGCAGTACACATTCCTGCACCGCCAGAACCTATAATTCCGATCTTCAAACTATTGGTCTTTCAGCGAAAGTGCTCCAGAAGGACACATTTTCACTTGTGCTTGAATCGTTTTAGACTCTACAACACACATTTGTATCCAAGGTTTTTCTCTTGGTTTGAAAACTTCCGGTAAACCTTTAGCGCATTCAGCGCAATGGATGCATTTTTCCGGCTGCCACACAATAGTGGTTTCTCCGTTGGTGTATTCCTTTTTCATGGCTGAAAAATAGGAATTGAATCTTACATCCGTTCACATAAAAGGGTCTCGGGTCATCCAACATTCGCGTTAAACAAATACCCTACTAAGGCTGTAAGTCCCATTGCGACCGTGCCCCAAAATGTTATCCTTCCAATCGCTTTAAAAACACTGGAACCACCTGTTTTAGCGGCCAATGCGCCTAAAACACTCAGGAAGATGATTGAAAAACCATAGAGGTAGATCTCCATACTTTTTATTGGCAAGAAGATGGCTACGATGAGAGGAAGCAAACCACCCACGGTAAAAGCAGCACCAGAAGCAATAGCAGCTTGAATTGGTTTAGCCTGACTGATTTCATTCAATCCAAGTTCATCTCTTACATGTGCTCCCAAGGCATCAATCGCTGTGAATTCTTTTGCAACCATCAGTGCTGTTTCCTTTTTTAATCCACGTTTTTCGTAGATGTCTGCTAATCGGAGAAGTTCAATTTCTGGCATTTGTTCCAATTCAATTCGTTCACGCTCGATATCTGCTTTTTCTACGTCTGTCTGAGAGCTTACCGAAACATATTCTCCCGCAGCCATTGATAGCGCACCAGCAACCAATCCGGCCAACGTTACTAGAATGATCGGCTCTCTTGTATCGCTTGCCGCTGAAATACCGATGGCGAGACTTGCAGTAGATAAAATTCCATCGTTCGCGCCAAGTACCGCAGCCCTCAGCCAGTTACTTCTATGGATGAAGTGATTATCCATATAGTCATCCTGTTTGTGCTTATTTTCGTTCGTAGACATTATGCTGATCGGTTAGGTGTTTAGCGAAATGGAAATGTAGTGATTCGACCCAACTTCACTGATGAATACTTAATCCACCGATGTGTTTCATTTTATTGGGTCCTAAGCAGAGCGATTACAGAAAATCGCCACATCTGGCATCCCTTTTCTGTTGGTAATCACTGAAATCGGTTTTCCTAAGAATTCCTCTACGCATGGGCTGTGAACGGGGTGCACGTAAACCAAATAGATCTCCTTATCCAATTTGAAATGAGGTTTCACACGTTTCATCAACTCAGAAATGGCCTGTTCATCAAATGGGTTAAACAGATAGATTACATCTACTTCTGAAGGAATGGAGTAGGTGAGCGCATCGCCTTCTTCCAGATGGAATTCTGTATTTGGGAAACGGTCTTTGACCAATTCGACATTCGTATAAGCGATGTCATTCAATTCGTTGGCATACTCAATGCCTATCACTTTTCGGAAACCACTTTCGGCTGCCAATATCAACGCGCGTCCTTTGCCGGAACCGATATCGAGAAAAACCTTTTCCTTAAAGTTGAAAGGAAGTGTGTTCATCGCTTTTTCGAATATGACTGAACTGGATGGTTGATATAAATGGCCGCCTTCTTTGGAATTGCAGCTTATGGTCAATTCGTCAGAAGAACGGTTACCGAAGGTGCTGATCCCCAATTCGCGTTCTTTCTTCCATTCTTTTAAACCTAATGAACAGGTATTCATCAATCCTCTGTGCTTCAGAGAATAGATAAAATGGCTGAGCCACGGTAGTTTGCTTTTATGTTTAAAGTCCACGGGTTACCAAAGGTAAGTGCTTCTCTTTCGTTTCTAAAACGTTATCGAAAGACATGACCATTATCAGAAAATTGCTAATATTGTCTATGTAAGTGTTAAAATGACACTAAGTAAAATCACCATGAATCGATTTCTTTCCATTGCTTTCCTACTGACACCGTTCTTCGGATTTTCTCAGTGTTCCGTCAGTTTAGGTGACGATATTGTTCAATGCAACGGCAATCCATTCACCTTGGAGCCGGTCTATTCCGGTGGAATTGGGCAAGATTCTTTGCGAATTGTTTACGATGCGACACAAGGTCAGAGCGGTCTGGTTGGTGCTTCGCAGGTTTATATTCATTCGGGAATTCAAACAGTTCCTTTTGGTCCTTGGGAGTATGTAATCGGTAACTGGGGGTTGAATGATGGTGTAGGGCAAATGACATCTCTAGGTAATAACCTTTGGTCTATCACTCTTAATGTAGAAGATTATTACGGTTATCCAGGAGGAACGAATGTGATCGGATTATGGATGATATTCCGTAATGGAGATGGATCTGCGTCTGGTCGAGATAATAACGGCAATGACATTTTTCTGGAGACGTCAAACAATAACGCCAGCACTTTTGGAGGTGTTTCTGCTACTGATATTGCTGGAGGTACAGGTTCGTTCAGTTGGAGCACTGGTGCGCAAACAACTACTATCAACGTAACGCAGAGCGGTAGTTATACTGTTACGTATACAGATGGACTTGGATGTGTGAGCACAGACGAGATACAAGTGACTTTCGGTTCGGGTAATGTTCAGGTTAACCTCGGACCTGATATGTCTTTATGCGATGGAGAAAGCATTACGCTTGATGCGGGTTCTGGATTCAGTTCTTATGATTGGTCTTCTGGCGCAAGTACTCAAACATTAGTTGTGACCGAGCCAGGCGATTATGCCGTTACCGTAACAGATCAAGCAGGTTGTACAGGAATTGACCTGATCAATATTCAAACTGGAACTTCTCCGGTTGCTGATTTCGAATACAATGCTGTGGTAGGAACAACCGTGAGTTTTACGGACATTGGTTCGGGTGCCACTACCATTTATTGGGATTTCAACGGAGATGGAAATACGGATGCCACATCGGCTGAGGGAGCTTCTGTTGAATACGATTTTGGTTCAGAAAGCGTGTTTGGAGTTGTAATGATTGCAGAGAATGGCTGCGGAGCGGATACATCATCTCAGAATGTGCTCGTTCAAGACGTGGGAATTGAAGAATTGAAATCGAAACTTGGTTTTTCAGCTTATCCGAACCCAGTAAATGAACAGGTAAGCTTCGGGTTTTCAAACCAAAGCGCTTTAATTCAAACCTTTGCAATGATGGATGTGCAGGGAAGAGTGATCTTCTCAAAATCCAATATTGTTGGAACTAAAGCAATCGTTGATCTGTCAAGCTTTATTCCAGGAACCTATCTATTGAAAGTTGAAACATCAGAAGGAATCATTTACGAACGCATTTTAAAACAATAAACATGAAGAAAATATTACTATCATCCGCTCTAATGATTGGAGCGTCAAGTATTTATGCGCAAACACAAATTACCATTACGCTTGACACCAAAAGCATGTTTAACGTGGATTGCAACCTGCTTGGCGATGGAATTGGTGGTCCGGCTCCCGTGAATAAGGTTTACATGCACTCTGGTGCATGTTCAGAAAATAGAGGCTCCAATCAGAGCCAAACAGCTCAAGAATACTGTGCGGATCAAATTGTTCCATACGCATCAGATGTATGGCAACACGTGGTTGGAAATTGGGGTGCAAATCCGCAAGACGATGGCGTTGGGCAAATGGTGGATGAAGGAAATGGTGTTTACAGCAAGACCTTCATCATGGAAGACTTTTACAGCGATCCTACCTTGGTGAGTACAGAGCAAAATGCCACAGGAACTACTGTTTCAGCTCCATTTGACCCGATCAATACAATATATCTGTTGGGTCTGGTTTTCAGAAATGAAGATGGAACTGCTTCTGGTCGCGATCAGCAAGGATGCCAAGACATATTTGTGATAAATGTTGATAAGGCAAATCCAACCGTCATTAATTCTACGGACAACTCAATTTGCGAATCGGTAACCTTCTCAAAATCATCTGTTGGAATCAAAGACAACGATCTTGCATATGATCTTTTTGTTGGCCCGAATCCTATGGCAACTGAAGGTTTCGTCCGTATCAGTTTGAAAGAAAACGTGGCCAATGCCCGATTTGAATTGGTAAACAGCGTTGGACAATTGGTTCATTCAGAAAGCACCAATCTCACCGCTGGAAAGAACATCCTTCCTTTTGGCGTATCTGAACTTAGCAACGGTATTTATTTTGCCACGATCAGAAGCAATTCTGGTCTTTTAATGCAACATAAAGTTGTAGTAAGTCATTAATAGAATTCAAATTTCCTTTTCATGAGAATCATTTCGTTCTGTTTATGTGCTGTTTTTGTAGCAACTGCATCCGTTGCTCAAGTGGTGACGACCGATATCCCGTATATCACGGTTTCGGACTCCATCACCATCACCTTCAATAGCAATCAAGGAAATGGTTCTCTTTCTGGAGTTAGCCCTGTTTACATGCACACTGGGCTTATTACTGCTTCGAGTGAATATGAAGGAAATTGGCGAAGTCAAGTAGGACTTTGGGGCGAAGCAAATCCAGAACTGGTAATGACCAATGCTGGAGGTGGTGTACATACCAAGGGCATCAATATTGAGGATTTTTACAATACGGGTACTTGGGCAGGAGTTCGGGCCTTGGCCATGGTATTCAGAAACGCGGATGGTTCTGTAGTTGGGCAAAATGCCAATGGATCCGATATCTACATTCCTGTGTTCGAATCGGCTACTGAATTGGATGCGATGATCATGAATCCGATTGTTCCAGGAAAAGTGGTAGAGCAGAATGCGCCTCTGACGATGGATGTGCGCAGCAATAATCCACTCAGCCTCATCAATCTATATCAGAATGGTGCATTGATCGGGCAGAATTTGGGTGACATGGCTACTGCGAGTGTAAACACTTCAGCGCCTGGTAAGTATTACCTCAGCTATTCGGTAGAAGCCGGTGGAGAAACCATTACAGATAGCACATATTTCATTGTTGCTGAACCACCAACGGTGCAAGATCCGCCACAAGGAATAGAACCGGGAATTACCATCATAAATAGCACAACCGTAACGTTCTGTCTTTGGGCCCCTTTTAAGCAATTCGTGTATTTCATTGGCGATGAAACAAATTGGGAAATTGACCCAGCATATCAATTGAAACGATCTGTTGATGGCGAACGCTATTGGATCACCTTGAATAACGTAACGCCACAGACGGAATATCGCTTTCAGTATTTTGTGGATGGGATGTTCAAAGTGGCTGATCCGTATTCTTACAAAGTTTTGGAGGAATACAGTGACGCGGGCATTAACCCGAACATCTATCCCAATCTGATTCCTTATCCAAATGATCTTACAAGTGGAGATGTGTCAGTCTACCAAACCGACATGCCAACTTATGATTGGCAAACCACAGGTTATCAGCGACCAGCGAAGGAAGACCTCGTTATTTACGAGTTGCTAATCCGCGATTTCTCATTCAGGAAAAGCTTCACATCAGTAATTGATTCGCTTAACTATCTGAAGGGTCTTGGTATCAACGCTATTCAATTAATGCCTGTGATTGAGTTCGAAGGAAACGATTCGTGGGGATACAATCCGATTTTCTTCACTGCTGTGGATAAGAAATATGGTCCTGCGGATAAACTGAAGGAATTGATTGACGCCTGTCATGATCATGGCATTGCCGTAATACTTGATATTGTGCCTAACCACGCATTTGGAAGAAATCCATACGTTGAAATGTATTGGGACGCAGGACTTCAACGACCGGCTTGGAACAGTCCATATTTCAATGCGGTTGCTACACATCCATTCAGTGTAGGATACGATTTCAATCACGAAAGCCAGTACGTGCGTCAGATGTTCCATCGCATTTTCAGGTATTGGATAGAGGAATTTAAGATAGACGGTTACCGTGTTGACCTTTCTAAAGGACTGACGCAAACAAATAGCGGGAACGACATCGGTGCTTGGACCAACTACGATCAAAGCCGTGTGAACATCATTCTCGATTACGCGAATACTATTTGGTCCTATTCTCCAGATTTCCACATGATCTTGGAGCATTTGGGCGATAATGGCGAGGAAACCGTTCTAGCCAACAACAATATCATGTTGTGGAGCAAAGCGCAGGAACAGTTCAAACAAGCTACTATGGGCTATCAATCCAATTCGGATTGGGGATGGCAAATGAGCTATCAGACTAAAGGTTGGAATCTACCTAGGGCAGTTGGTTACATGGAAAGCCACGATGAAGATCGCTTGATGTTTGAGAACGTGACCTACGGAAACGGCTCCAATCCTGATTACAACTGCGCAGACACAACAACTGCTTTATACCGTATGCAAGCTGCGGCCGCCATGTTCACTTTGGTGCCAGGACCAAAAATGATCTGGCAATTTGGCGAGCTGGGTTACGATATATCTATTTTTTGGCCTTCAGGTCTTGATCTTTCCCGAACGGCAGCGAAGCCTATCCGTTGGAACTATTTCTGGGAAGAAGCCAGACAGAAGCTCTATCGTGCTTGGGGTGCCATCAATACCTTGAAGCATATGCAACCCGTCTATTCGGTCACAACTTATGGCTTAGACCTTGGCGGGACAGGCAAAAGAATGTGGCTCTCTCATCCAGACATGAACACCAGTGTTACTGCTAATTTTGATGTGAATGGTTTTGATATGACGCCCGATTTCCAGCACACTGGAACGTGGTACAATTACATGACAGGCGAACCGCTTGAAGTGAATGCGACCAACATGACGCTTTATTACGAACCAGGTCAATATTACATCTACACCGATCAGCCTTTGCCTGTTCCAAATCTCGATTTTGTTGAGGAAGATCAACCGGATGGAATTGCGGAGAATGATCCGTTGCAAACGCGCATCTACCCGAATCCTACGACTGGAACCACGTACATTGAATATGCTTTGAAAAATGATGTAGCGCGTTCCATTGAAATACGCGACATCACCGGAAGACTTGTCAGAAACATACCGATCGGTTCTAGCACAGTTGGATTGAATCGTGTTTCTTGGAATGGAACGAACGATCAGGGGCAGGCCGTTTCCAATGGTCAGTACATCGTAACCATTACAACTAACAAGTATCGATTTTCGAAGATATTGATGATGGCGCGATAGGCCGTATCAAATATCCCAATCCCAAAAGCGCCACCAGTCATTCTTGTCGTTCACCACAACTTTTATCTGTGGGTTTCGTGTCTTTAACAATTGAATGAATTCCTTTTCCTGTGCAGGAGAAATGAGCACGCTTTTAGATTTTGATTTAACAAGCAAGCGTTTGAGCGATGATGCTGGAGACGAAAGCGGATTGTAACTACGCTTCACTGATGTGATCTCGCTCAGTGGAATCTTTCCATAGTTTACGGGGCCGAGTTTGATACTCAGCGTGGAATCCGATACTTCATACCGCATTCCCAACAGTAGCAGTAGCACAATTGCTAGCGAACCAGCAATGGTGGCTATAGCCGCTACAAGTTCACCCGAACCCACATTTCCCTTTGTTAAAAACAGAATAGGCGTAAACATGACCAAGATGAATAGGAGTAGAGCCACACTTATTCTTGATCGGAATGTTGTTGTCACGTTCAGTTCAATATCACTTTGCGAATGGCATAATTACCATTCTGAATCACTTTGCAGATATACACTCCTTGGTTGAGCTGGCTGATGTCTAACTGTGTTTTGGCCGTAGTCAAACCACTTGAATGGACCATTTTACCCGATACATCCATCAGTTCCAAACGTGCGCCATTGAAATCGGTGTTGTTCAGTTGAATGGTCAATAGACCCTCACTCGGATTCGGATACATGGATACCAAGGTTTCATTTTGCTCAGCAATTCCCAATGGATTTCCCTTGGTGAAAATGGGAAACTCTGTGTATGGAACCGTAAATGTTTCCGTGGTTCCACCTGTATAGACCTGATTGTTGTCGTAGAGATAGATCCATTCATACCCTTCTGGGAAATTGACGGTGATGGAAGTGCCTTCGGCCAAAAATGGTGTTACAAAAATGTCAGGACCAAGCATGTAACTGTAGTCTGTCTTATTGAAGAACTGCATCAGCGATTGCCCGTTGGCGAAGTACGATTCGCTGTTTACCATCAGGTAATGGAGCATGTTGTAACGTTTCTCAACCAAGTCTCGATAAATATCTTCGGTTTCCTGATCAAACATCCAAGGACGATGTTCTCCGCCACCACCGTTTTCCATCAGTCCGCTAAAGGTGCCCAACTGCGCCCAACGGATAAAAAGCTCTTTCGAACGACCTCCAGGATAATTATCATCCTCACGATAACCGCCAATGTCTGAACCAAAAGATAGGTAGCCCATTTCGTAAGAATGGTACATGCTATTCAAGGCCCAAGTAAGTCCTTCAAAGGTGGCATCCTGATCACCGACCCAAGCTGCAAAACCTGTCTGGACAGGGGAGAACGATACTTGATCACCACCTACATCAGCTAAGCCATAATTATCAATCGGTCTGGCCATAATGATGCGGTCATCGCCCAGAACCTCCCACGTGTAGTCGAAATGAAGCTGATAGTAAGCGTGCGAATAATCCAATCGGGAAACGAAGCCATTGGCGCCATCAGACCAAGGCGTTTGAATAGCAGAAAAGTCGGTGCCATCACATTTCCAACCGTCAATGCCCATATCCAGCATGTTGTCCATTAGGCCTTTCCACCATGCAACTGCATCTGGATTGAACCAATCAATCAGACTTCCATCACCTTTCCACCAATTCACCACCGCAGGGTTGTTGTCGAACGGCAACTGCTTCATAAAATAGCCTTGGTCTTTTGCATAATCGTAAATCGCGCCTTCATCAATGTTGATGATTCCCGTTATCCACATCACCACTTTCACATCACGTGCATGCAAGGAATCAATCATGGCCTGCGCGTCCTCAAACAGGGTGGTGTCCCATTCAAAGGTGTTGTAACCCGTTTCCCATGGACTATCAATGATGATGGCGCTAACGGGAATGTCTCTTGCGATGTAATCGTCCACAACTTGCAGGGCGCTTGCCTGTGTGCTTTCATCCTCCCAAACCCAGTGCGAAAATGCCCATGAGGGCCACGGAAGGTTGAAAGTGTCTTCTAATGCGGTAAGTGGAGCGGTTGCATTCCAATTGATCTGCTGTGCCTGTGAATTCAAATACAGGGAGCAAAGGGCAAGGCTAAAAAGTGTGCGCATAGTTTGATGTTTGGTGTGTTCTAATTTAGGAAAATGCTGCAAGTGACAATTATTTGTGCGCTTTCAAGTTCGATTTCATCGTAATCGTTAATTATTCAAAAATGACTTTTGCTATGTACATATCCTAGCAATGGTGCTTAAGGTTTGGGTATCTTTGAAGTATGAAATTCCTGCTGACCCTTGTTCTTATATTGGGTGGCTTAAACGCCCAAGCTCAAGACAAAACCACTTTTCAGATTCGTGATGGCAAGGTGGGCATTAGCATTTACTACCAAGATACCTTATTGAATATCGGCAGTCACAAACTTCGAATGATGATCAATAATGTCAATATGGAAGTCGTGATTGCTGTTAGTCCGAATACGTTCTCTACCGGCATAGATTCCTTGGACTTGAAGCTACGAGAGGGATCGCAGAATGATGTGGTTTTTAGAGGCGTACTCGGACTAGACCAACTTTGGACCAAGAACAAATCGACCCAACATTTTGATGCAGAAGGGGAGCTGACTTTAAACGGACGGACAGAAAGCGTGGTACTGAAAGGAGCACTCAGCGATTTTCAGGTGGGGCCAAACCTCGATTGCATGATGTATCTGCACTACGATATCACGCTTAGCGATTTTGGCCTGGACGAAACACTGCCAGATGGGTTTGCAGAAACCGGTTGTATGGAAATCCTACAACCTTTGAGCCTGCCTACGAGCCGGGATCAATAATCATCGCCACCGCCATCCATTTCGCCAGCTTCTCCACGGCCACCACGTTCGCGTTTCTTTTTCTGATTGAGTCGATAGGCAAAACTGACCACGAATTGTCGCGTCATCCATTGAAAATCGTTGGTTGAAACCAGTGTAGGTGTGTCAATTTCCCACCGTCTTCTGCGTGAGTTAAGAATATCTCGGGCACTCAGCGTCAGCGTTCCATTTCCTTTCAGCACATCCATCGTCAGGCCAATATCCCACGAATACATGCTCAGATTCTTGCCCTGTGGCGTATTTCGAGGCGCATTGTACATGAATGAGGTCTGAATGTTGACCTTCTTCACAATGGTCCATTTGCTGGTAAACCGTCCGTTGGCGGTAAAGGTCTCGGCATAGAACGACTGATTTTCGTACTGGCCATTTGTAATGGAATAGTAGATGTTGGCATTGAAGGTGGTGCGCCACCATTTAAATAGGCTGTAAGAGAAACTGAGCTCAACTCCAGCCGCATCCTCTTTACTTAGGTTGATGGGAGAAGTAGTGATGAGTCCGGTGCTGTCTGAACGCGATACCCGCTGAACGACCCCATCGCTGTGGCGATAATACACGCTCGAAAGCAGGGTTCCATTGTCCCATGTTTTCAGATGTCCCAATTCGATAGAGTGTGTGAATACCGGATTCAGATTCGGGTTACCCGCACGGAAATTCCGATTGTCGGAAAGGCTAGAAAAAGGAATCAGGTCGCGGAAACGAGGTCGGCTTATCCTTCGGCTATAGCTCAGTTGCAGCGAATTGTTGGATGCAAACTCGTAGTTAAGATGAGCTGAAGGAAAGAAGCTGATGTAGCTGCGGTAATTTTTGACGTTGGTCTTTACCAGATCAGTTCGGATGTCGGAATATTCCGCACGCAAGCCACCTTGCATTGAGAACCGTTTGACCTTGCCACTGGCCATCAGATAGGCGGCATACACGTTTTCCGTGTAAATGAAATTATTGTCGAACTGACTCAGTACCTCCCAAGCCGCAGTGGAATCGTTCTGTTGGTCTACCTGATAGTTGTTGTCAATCTTTCGAATGGTGGCCTTTAGACCCGTTTCCAGCCGCACCTTTTCATTGAATGGATGCACATAATCTGTCTGGAACAACCACGTCCGCTCATTTTCCACATTATCTGTGCGCTGATTGAGCACATAGTCCGTACCTCGTTCCAACAGGTCGCTCTTGTCGTGATCATCACTCACAAACCAGCGCACGTCAGCAGTAAGAAGCTGTTCTTCCGTTTTAAACGTGTGTCTGAAATTCAGGTTGGCCTCTATGTTCTGTTGTGGTTCCGTCTCTTTTTCTGTTCGAACTACCTGCTGGGTCACGGTTCCGTTCTCGTCAATATCCGTGTAGTTGAGTTCGGAAGTGTTGTTGTTCCACGAGCGGCTGTACATGCCCGATGCAGTGAGGTTCGTTTTCTTGTCAATGAAATAGTCGATGCCAAAACGCCCGTTGGCCGAAACCCCTGCGCGAATCTGTTGGCGAGTGCGTTCGTAGGCAAAGCTCGTGTCTTCCAGAAAGAACTGTTGGAATGAGCGTCCATTACCCGGTCGCTGTCGGTACTGCCCTCCAATGCTGGTAAAGAAATTGAACTTGCCTGTTCGGTAATTCAGATTGGCCGAAGCGCCATAGTTGTGCGGATAACCTGCATTGACTTCGAAACTGCCATTCAGACCGGCACGTTTGTCTTTTTTAAGCACAATATTCAAAATACCCGCATCGCCTTCTGCATCATATTTGGCCGAGGCATTGGTTACCACCTCAATTTTCTCTATTAGATTTCCGGGCAGCTGGCGCAAGGCATCCTGCGTGCTGATTCCTGTCAGTCCAGAAGGTTTCCCGTCAATCAGAATACGCACATTCGAACTACCCCTGAGGCTCACCGTGCCATCCACATCCACCTGCACAGAAGGCACCGTTTCTAGAATATCCTGTGCATTCTTTCCCACATTATTCGGGTCCTTATCCACGTTATACACCCGCTTATCAAGCTTCAGTTCCATGTAGCTCTTATCTGCCGATATCACCACCTCATCCACCAGTTCTGCTTTTGGTTCAATGCTCAGCTTGCCGATATTCACGTCTGCTTCCCGAAGGTCAAGGTCCATCACCTTATCCTGATACGAAATGAAAGAGACTGTCAATTCATACATACCAGGTCTCAGCTGCAATTCAAAGGCACCGTCAAGGACGGTGGCTGTTCCTCGTAAGAAGGTTGAATCGCGTTTTGAGCGCAGGGCAACAGACGCATAAGGCACCGAGTTGCCTTTTTCATCCACCACGCTACCGCTCACAGTTCTGCCTGCTGGTCGCTCGCCTTGTCCGGGGCCAGGGCGTTGCGCCATGGCCACAGAAACATGCAAAAGCACTGCTAGAAAGAAGATGGTAAATGACCTTAAATGGATGTTGAACATTAGGCGTTCAGACGCTGAAAAGAGTGGAAAGTTTAATGGATTGCAAAAATGGTGAATCATAACCACGTGGAGACCCGATTTAGTCATACCTTATTACGCCTAAGAGTATTAGTTCAATAGTTTAACCGAGCGAAATTTCATCCATCACTCAATAAACCGACATGTTCACGTTTTATACTTTTGAGACTTCACCTTGAATAAACTCAGATGAAACGAACATGGATACTGTTGCTAATTATGGCACCAATGCTCTCCTTTGGTCAAAAGACCATGAGGGATTTCATGGATGAGAAGTGTAGCATTGTTTGGTTTGGTCTCGATTTTTCAAAATCACGGATGATCGGGGAGGACGGATTCAATGATCCTGTGGCCATTAAAGAAAGCTATTTCGAAAAATGGAACCACCTGATGATATCTGAAGGCGACAAGTACGATTGGGGAAAAGCACTGCTGGTATCTGACCTCAAATATGATTATGGTGTAGTGGCCGCGGTTAACGATCAGGTGAAGGTGAAAACATTGGTCATCAACAAATCTTACAGCGTGGCAGATGAAGATATTGCCGCTGCTGTGCGTGCCTACACCATTGCCGATTACAAAGAGGGGATAGGAGTAGTGGTGGTTGTCGAATCTTTTGACAAAATAAAAGAGCAAGGCTTTGGGTATCTCACTTTCTTCGATATTGCTAGCCGTTCCGTCATTTATAAGCACAAACTCGTTGGCAAGGCAGGTGGATTTGGATTTAGAAACTATTGGGCTGCAGCCATCTACGATTGGACCACCTACACTCGTGGCCGCGTTATGAAAGACATCAAAAAGGAATTTAAGTAGTTTTGGGCTCCGTACTTAACACCTGTTCCAATGGCCTATTTTACTCAAGATTTCATCGATTTCTTCAAAGACCTTGCGGCCAACAACAATAAAGATTGGTTCAATGCAAACAAGAAGCGCTACGAAATTTCAGCAAAAGACGCATTCAACTCCTTTGTTCAAGACACCATAGACCGTACGGCCAAGGTAGATGAACGCTTTGCAGGCTTAGCCAAGAATGCAGTCTTCCGTATTCATAAAGATGTACGTTTCAGTAAGGACAAGACGCCTTATAAGATGCACATGGGCGCTGTAATAGCTCCAGGAGGTAAAAAGGAAGGAATGGCTATTCCTGGTATGTATTTGGAGTTGGGCGCAGAGCATTTCCGTTTCTACAGTGGCTTGTATCAACTGGAAAAAGATGACCTGCAGTCTGTGCGCGAATACATCATGGCCCATTCTTCCGAATTCAACAAATTGATAACCGATAAGGAGTTCGTGGCCAAATTCGGAGAAGTGCGTGGTGAGAAGAATAAGCTCCTGCCGAAGGAGTTCAAAGAAGCTGCCGAAAATCAGCCTTACTTGTTCAATAAACAATTCTATTTCTTTGGTGAGTTGCCACCAGAAACCATTCTTAGAGAAGACTTTGCCTCTGTGATTGCTGACTATTTCAAAGCCAGCGAGCCCATGCGCCAGTTCCTGACAGATGCGCGAGGTAAATAACAGATCCGTCTATTAATGCTTCATGCATTCTGAATAGAATATTCAGCGTGTAATCATCGGATAATCCACCCTCCTGTACATTTCAACAACCTGACGAATGTCATTGGTGGTACTGACTTCGATAATTCAGTTAACCGTAGCTTTACCCAACCTTTATTACAAAAACAACCTAATTCAAACACAATGAAAAAAATCTACCTAATTGCGCTAATGGGAATTACAACCATGTTCGTGCAAGCGCAACCTATTGTAAACCTAAGCTCAGATAATATTTGTGCAGGAGAAACAATATCAGCTACAGTATCAGGCCCATTGCTGGAACTACCGAGCCCAGCCTCAGGTGTAAATAACAATTCGGGCGTCATGTTCGATGTGCTTGGCGAGGAAGGAGCCATCATCAAGGGATTTGTTGCGAATGTGCTTTCTGCCAACTCATCATTTGAAGTTTATTACCGACCAGGCTCTTACGTTGGGTTCGAAAATAGTAGCACAGGATGGACGCTTTTAGGAACATCTTCTGGCATAGTGATGGGCGATGGCGTCAACATCGGAGTTGACATTTCTCAGATAGTACTTCCCGGACAGACCGTGGCCTTTTACATAACATCAACGGGTTCTGGGCAATACATTGAATATGCAGATGGAGTGTCTGAGGGCGCGGTGCTTACTGGAAACACTTATCTGACCATACACACTGGAATTGGAAAAGGGTATCCGTTCGGCACTACAAATACTCCAAGGGATTTTATCGGAACGGTCATGTTCGAACCCATTTTGACAAACATCAGTTGGTTGGGAAATACAAGCACGCTCGAAACGGTCGAATTCACACCAGATGAATCAATGGGTATTGTGGTTTCTGTGGATTATGGTAGTACAACGCATGTCGGTACAGCTTTGGTCACAGTTAATGATTATGAGGTTACCGCAAGCGCCAGCCCTTCAGTTCTCGCATGGAATCAGTCCAGCACACTTAGTACGGACGTCATTGTTGCAACAGGATTATCAACAACTTACAGAGGAGGAAATAGCAATTATGGGGTAATGTTTGATGTATCTGCTGCAAATGCCTTGACCATCAGTGGATTTACAATGTCACTTCGCACAAATGTTCCTACTGCTGATCTTGAGGTATATTACAAGACAGGCACACACGTTGGTTTTGAAGCGACCGCTGGAAGCTGGACCTTGCTGAACACATTAACGGGCATCGAGGCTGGGTATAACTCTTCCATTCCTCTTACAGCACCTTTGAATATGGCTCCCGGGCAAACTTTTGCGTTCTACATTACAAGAACCGATGGATTGTTATTGAATTACAGCAACGGCATTGGAGTTGGAACAGTGGTTGCCACGGACGGTAATTTAAGCGTCAAAGAAGGGGTTGGGGTTCAATATCCATTTGGAACCATGTCGAGTGGTCGAATTGCCAACGTTATCGTGAATTACGAAATGGAAAATCCTGCTGGGCTCAATTATACTTGGACCCCTGGAGGGGAAACAACATCATCCATTTCAGTAGCTCCTAATGCTGATGTCACTTATACTGTTTCTGTAGATAACGGATTTTGCACAGCAACTACAGATGTTTCTGTTACCATGGCGGTTGGAATTGAAGAAGATATCATGGCAAGCGTGAATGTATATCCTAACCCAGCCACCGATATCCTTACAATTGAAATGGATAGTCCCGTTGATCTTACTTCAGTGAGATTGATAGATATGAGTGGAAAATTGGTGTACAGCATTGCTCCAAACAGTGCTGTCAGCAGAATGAACATTCCCGTGAATGAGCTAACTGCAGGCATGTACCTACTTCAATTGAACGTTGAAAACGGATTTGTGAATTACAGAGTAGCTGTGCAATAATTACGCATTGTAATTCTAATAATAAGACCACCGATGCTTCATGTGTCGGTGGTTTTTTATTTACCACCATGATTTATCACACAACGATCAGTATTGAAACTGACATCAATCCGTAAGTTGCACCGTGAAGTGACTAATTTGGCAACAATTCAATTCAACTTACAAATGAATTGTGCCATCAAATAAACATTCTTACGATTGGAAAACACACTGATCACAAAAGCTTCGGGAGAACGTGTACCTTTTGACGTGGCTAGATTGAGAAGATCTCTCGAACGTTCAAAGGCTGAGCGAAAGGCCATTGACGAAGTTGTGGATGCAATTTCTGCATCATTGCATGAAGGAATGACCACCAAAGAAATCTATCGCAAAGCATTTACGTTGCTTAGGAAAGGTTCGAGCTCTACTGCTGCCAGATACAAACTCAAGAACGCCATTATGGAATTGGGTCCTGCAGGATTCGCCTTCGAAAAATTTGTCGCAGCGCTGCTTCGTGCCGAAGGATTTCACACCCACACTGGAGAAATTGTGCAAGGAGAATGCGTAAAACATGAAGTGGACGTGATTGCTGAACGAGGAAACGTACGATGTATGATTGAGTGCAAGTTCCACAGCGACAAGGGAAAATATTCTGATGTGAAGATTCCATTATACATACGGTCTCGTTTTGTGGATGTGGCCCAAGCTTGGGGCAAGATGCCAGAGCATGAAGGAAAAAGCTTTGAAGGATGGGTGGTGACAAATACTCGATTTACAACTGATGCTGTTCAGTATGGTAGTTGTATTGGCCTCACACTCATTGGATGGGATTCGCCCAAGGATGGAAGTCTCAATCAGCGTATTGATCGGGCTGGATTACATCCCGTAACCAGCCTTACAACGATAAGTACGGCTGAGAAGAAAGCTTTACTTAAGGAAGAAGTTGTCTTATGTACTGAATTATGTAAATCACCACAACTACTTGATATTGAAGGAATAAGTAAATCAAGAAAGAAAAGGATTTTAAAAGAGGCACACGAACTGTGCAGTCTCTAATTGAAAAAATACGAATATGGAAAATCAGGTCAGAATTCATTTTTTAGGAGCAGCTGGCACCGTTACTGGATCCAAATACCTAATTGACACAGGCGAATACAAAATCCTGGTTGATTGTGGGCTCTTCCAAGGATTGAAGGAATTGAGATTGCTCAACTGGGATCATCTTCCGGTTGATGTAACCCAAATTGATGCAGTGGTCCTCACGCACGGACACATGGATCATACTGGCTACTTGCCTCGATTGATGAAAATGGGATTCAAAGGCCCGATTCACGGTACGCGTCCAACCTTGGAAGTAGCAGAGATCATTCTGCGCGATAGTGCCAAAATTCAAGAAGAGGAAGCTAAAAAAGCCAATAAGGAAGGGTATTCAAAACATCATCCTGCCGAGGCGCTATATGATCTGAAAGATGCTGAACAGGCCATTGCTCATTTCAATTCCATGCCAGAAGGAGAGTGGATTGACCTGGTACCCGGCATTCAGATTCGATTTCAGTACAACGGGCACATCATTGGCGCCACATTCATTGAAATGAAGATCAGCAACAAACGTTTCGTTTTCTCTGGCGACATAGGGCGAACAGAAGACCTGTTGATGCGACCTCCTAAAAAGCCGACAAGGGCAGATGTGCTATTTATGGAGAGTACCTATGGTGATCGGCTTCATACTAAAGAAGACTTGGAAGAGAAGCTGAAAGAGATAATTCAGAAAACCTACGATAGAGGAGGAACATTGATCATTCCAAGTTTTGCAGTTGAGCGCACACAAACCCTCATGTACATCATTTGGAAGTTGAAACAGGAAAAGGCGATTCCTGTCATGCCACTCATTATGGATAGCCCAATGGGAGCCAATGTGCTGCAGGTTTTTAACGACAACAGAGAATGGCACAAACTCACGCCCGCTGAATACACGAGCATGTGCCAATCATTCAGAATTGTGGACAGCTATAAGGAAACGTGGGAAATCATCAATGAAAATGAACCGAAGATCGTGATTGCTGGTAGCGGAATGATTAGTGGCGGTCGTGTACTTACGTATCTTCAGCATTACATCGGAATGATTGAAACAACCGTGCTATTGGCGGGTTTTCAAGCTGCTGGTACGCGAGGCAGAAAACTGCTTGAAGGTGCAGAAGACCTGAAAATCTATGGCAAATACTATCCAGTAGAAGCGGAGATTCTCAATTTGGAAGTGCTTTCGGCACATGCCGATCAGTCAGAATTATTGGATTGGGTGAGCGATCTCGAAATGGCACCAGAACATTTGTTCATTGTACATGGTGAAAGCCAATCGGCAGCCACGCTCAAAGACAAGATCAAAGAAGTTTACGGTTGGGATTCAGAGATTCCTGAACTGTACTCCATTGTGGATATTCCGATAGAAAGCAATCCTAATTAACTAGTTGAAATTCGATAATGGAGTTCATAGATTACTACAAAGTTTTAGGCATTGAGAATAATGCCACTGCCGCTGACATCAAGAAGGCGTACAGGAAATTGGCCCGAAAACATCATCCGGATGTAAATCCGAACAACAAGGAAGCCGAAGAGAAATTCAAACAGATAAGCGAAGCCAATGAAGTGCTGAGCAACGCAGAAAACCGTAAGAAATACGATAAATACGGCAAGGATTGGAAGCATGCCGATGAGATTGAAACGCAGCGTCAACAGCAGCAACAATATCAATCTCAGCAAGGTTCTCGGTCTTCTGCGGGAGGTTATCAAGAATCAGATTACTCCGATTTCTTTGAATCGATGTTCGGTGGCGGATCTTCGCGAGGAAGAAGTTCAGTCAAATACAGAGGACAAGATTATCATGCAGCGCTTCAGTTGCAAATAAAAGATGTTTACACCACTGATAAACGCACACTTACGATAAACGGCAAAAACATCCGCCTTACTATTCCAGCGGGTGTTAAAGACGGGCAACAGATCAAGATTGCAGGCCATGGAGGTGAAGGGATGAATGGTGGCCCGAAAGGCGACCTGATCATTGAGTTCAGCATTATTAACGATACGCCATTTAAACGCGATGGAGACGACCTCTATACGACCGTGGGTCTGGATCTTTACAAGGCGCTGTTGGGAGGTGAATTAATGGTGAACACCTTTGATGGAAAGGTGAAATTGACCGTTAAACCAGAAACTCAGAATGGAACAAAGGTCAAATTGAAAGGAAAGGGATTTCCAATTTACAAAGCAGATAATCAATTTGGTGACCTTTATATTACGTTCCAATTGAAAACACCTACTAACCTCAGCGACAAGGAAAAAGAACTATTTGCCGAACTTGCCAAACTCAGAAACGCATGAAAACGGAAAGCCTAATTCTAATTGATGATCTGTGTGTGCATTACGAAGTTGAACACACGTTCTTCACCCGTTTGGATGAAATGGGACTTATTCAGATCAACGTGATTGAAAATGTCCAATACATCCATACCGACCTTGTTGTGGATCTAGAGAAAATGATCCGACTGCACCACGAACTGGAAGTAAACATGGAAGGCATTGATGTGGTCTTCAATCTTCTACGGAAAATGGATGAAATGAATGATGAACTGTCCATTCTAAAAAGTCGATTACGGTTTTACGAAGACCAATAATTCTATTCAAAAAGAAACTATTGATGCAAAGCCTTCATATTGCATCAGTTCAGAAAAAATGCAACTTTGCTTGCATGAGATTATCCAAGCAATTCGTGTCGCTTTCTGTGGCATTTCTTTCTTTTTTAGCTGTTTCAGCTCAAGATGCAAACACGTATCATCAAAGAGGTGCATCTAAAATGAGTGTGGGCGATAATGTTGGTGCTTTGGCCGACTTCGAGACAGCTATTTCAATGGATCCAAAGTTCAAAGATGCTTATGTTGATAGAGCTGTTGTAAAACAACAAATGAACGATACTGAAGGCGCCATGGCCGATCTGGACAAGGCCATTTCGTTGGATTCAACACTTGGAATTGCCTTTTGCAACAGAGGCGTTATTCACGAAAAACAAGGACATCATCAAGCAGCATTGACTGACCTTGACCGCGCACTGAAACTCGATCCATCAGATGCCACCGCAGCGCTCAATCGGGGGCTGGTAAAAAGTAGAATACAAAATATCGATGGCGCCATGGAAGATTATAATACTGCACTTAAGCTTAGCCCAGATTATGCAAGAGCGTATTATCTACGAGGTCTGCTAAAGGCTGGACAAGAAGATATTGATGGAGCAATAAGCGATCTTGATGCGGCCATAAGTTTCGCGCCAAATAGCGCACTTGCTTACTGCGATAGAGCAGTTGCCCTCGAGAGAAAAGGCAACTATCAGGAAGCGTTGGCTGATTTTGACCAAGCAATTGCTATTGACCCTGCGAATGCCAGAACCTATCGTAATCGAGGAATTGCCCGCGAAAAGGCTGGTAATTGGAAAGGAGCCATCGAAGATTACACGAAAGCAATCTCGCTGAATCAAGAATTCGCAACTGCTTACTTTGATAGAGGAGTGGCTAATTATCGTAATGGCGAAAAGGAGAAGGGCTGTGAAGACGTGAAGAAGGCGGCCGCTTTTGGATACGAGCAGGCTGTTTTTACGCTTGATGAATTGTGCAAATGATTCTAGGTTCAAAACCTAGTTGATGCATTTTCCATTAGGATCCCAGTCAATTTCAAATTGTCAGATTGGACATAGTTTCTGACGTTATCAAATCTTTACATTTATCGCATCAATCAACCCCTATAACATGAGAAAGAACATTACCCTAATCACCTTTATATTCCTGGGTTTTACTGCGTTCGCGCAAAATCTCGTGGTTAATCCAAGCTTTGAACAAACTTCCAGCAACTGTGGCAATTTTGGCGGAGAAGGATTCTTCACTGATCTTTCTGGTAGTTGGAGCAATGCCAGTTCCAATGCTCCTGGTGATAGTTGCTCTTCGCCTGATCTTTTCTCATCATGTAATACCATTTTCGGCAGTCCTGGACCAACTCACATGCCTAACTCAACGTTGGGTTATCAGTACTCGCATACAGGTACACGTCATGCTGGAATCATCACACATGAATCGCTGGATGAATACCGCGAATACATTCAAGGTCATACATCTGCTCCATTGCAAGCAGGCGTGAGTTATTGTGTGAGTATGTATGTCAGTTTAGGGAATTCTGTGGTTTATGCCACAGACAACATGGGCGTTTACTTTACCAATACACCTTATCTGCGCGACCCTTGTCCTGGTCAGACAAGTTCATTGATCAACGTTACTCCTCAATTGAACTACGATTGCGCTCCTATCACAGATACGACTTCCAATTGGTTTCGGCTACAGTGGAATTATGTGGCAACGGGTGGTGAGCAGTATTTTACAATCGGGAATTTCTTTAATAACGCAAATACGAATATCGTTACGGTAGGCAACAACTTCATCAATCCATATGCCTACTACTACATTGACGATGTAAGCATTATTGCTTCATCAGAATGCTGCTATGCAGATGTTCCAGCTACTCAGGTTGTTTGTGCCAGCGATGCGGCATTCAATTTAATAGCTACTGGCGGTGTTGGAAGCAGTTGTTCAGGAACGGTTTCGGGAACGTGGTCTGGAACAGGCATCACAAATGCCAATACAGGAACTTTCAACCCGGCCACGGCAGGAGTTGGCACACACACACTTACATATACAATGAGCTGTGGATATACCACAACATCGACCGTCATTGTAAGTGGCTGTGCAGCACTAACTGTTTGCCAAGAAGCGAATGGTGATCTAACGGTAACTGGAGGTGTTGGACCATATACATGGAATGAGCAAGTAGTAGGCGAGGATTGCAGTGCTTGTCTTGACATGTTTCCATTTCCTCCTTGTACCTTCCCAACTGATTGTTCGGTGCCTACATTAGAATGGTCTCAATATGCTAATGGAACTACAATCACACCTCCGGGAACTTGGCCAATCCAAGTTACTGACAGTGATGGTGGTTCTTTGGAAATTGTTGGTTTGGCCGGACTTCCTTTGTGTTCTGGTGGAGCATGTGACCTCGAAGTTCAACTCATTTCTTCACAAGATGCATGTGATGGCGTGGAAAATGGTACGGCTACGGTAAATGCGATTGGAAACATCAGTACAGTAAGCTATTCTTGGAACACGGTTCCTGTACAAAATGGTGTCACGGCATCATCTTTAGCCACAGGAGAATACGTAGTCACAGCCACTGATCAGCAAGGCTGTGAAAGCACACTTACTGTAGTTATCGGAAGCGGGGGAATTATTGCTAATGCTGGAGAAGATGTCGTTATCTGTAAAGGACAGACTACCGTTCTTTCTGCATCAGGTGGTATAGGATACGTTTGGGATCATGGAGCAGGTACGGGAGCAACTGTGACTGTTGGACCAGGTTCTACCACCACATATACGGTTACTGTTACTGGGGCTGGCGGATGTCCAGGTACGGATCAAGTTACTGTAACGGTGTATGATACTCCTGCAGTGAATTTTATCACAGAAAGCACCACTGTATGTAGTGAATCAAGTTCGGTACAATTGTTCGGTGATCCATCGGGAGGAACGTTTTCTGGAGACGGAGTAACTGGAAATTCATTTAACCCAGCATCTGCTGGAGTTGGAGAGCATATTATCACTTATGAATATTTTGAGCAGCAAGAATGTCCTGGAACAGATAATATCACAATCACTGTTGAATTGTGTACTGGGATTTCTGATATCGCAACGGAAGAACTCAACGTTCACCCAAATCCAAGTTCAGGAATTTTCACTGTGGAATACAACGGAAACCTTACTGGAGTGGCAGAATTTATTCTTAGAGACATGACTGGAAGATCGGTTGTAACTACAAAACGTGCTGAATTAAATGGACTTCGACTGTCTTTTGACATCAGTACGCTTGCCAACGGTCAATATTTATTGGACATGGTTAAAGATGGAAAACGCCTCAGCACTACGCGTTTGACCAAGCAATAGAACAAGAAAGGTGGGAACATAATTTCCCACCTTTTTTTATCCAATATTTCGATAAAACCTTCGTTCACGCCACGTGATTGAAAAAACTATCTTTGCGGCCATGTTAAAAAACGCGTCCGCGGCCATCTTTTTATCGTTTATTCTATTAGGGTTTGCAGGATGCAGTAAGTATCAGCGGGTTCTAAAAAGCAACGATTTCGAACAGAAGTTCGATATGGCCAAGACCTATTACGATAATGGAAAGTACCAGAAAGCGTTTCCGTTGTTCGAGGAATTGATCACAGTGTTCAGGGGAACGAGTAAGGCCGAAGACGTTTATTACTATTACGCTTATTGCAATTATCAACTCGGAGACTACATGTTGGCCGGTTACCATTATGACAATTTCGTCAGAACGTTTCCAAGAAGCAGTAGGGCAGAAGATGCGCAGTTCATGAATGCCAAATGTTACTTTCTCGATTCGGCAGAACCGAGTTTAGATCAGGCAAGTACCAAAAAGGCAATTGATGAAATGCAGATTTTCATCAATAAATACCCAGAAAGCCCGAAGGTTGATGAATGTAACGATCTGATGGATCGTCTGAGGTTCAAATTGGAAACGAAAAGCTACAATACTGCTAAACTTTATTACCGTCTTGGTGAATATAAAGCTGCTATCTTTGCGCTCCGAAATACGCTTGAAGACTATCCTGATACTAAATTCAGAGAAGAGATTAGTTTTATGATACTTCGTTCAAGTTATCTGCTTGCAGATAACAGTATTGAGGAAAAGAAAATTGAGCGTTTTGAACAGACATTGAAAGAATGTGATGATTTCATCGAACGACATCCAAGGTCGTCTGATGTGAGAAACGCAGAGAATATTAAAGAAGATTCTAAGAAGGAACTTGAAAAGTTAAATACCCGTAAAGATGGAATACAAAAACACAAAGGCTGAAAGAGATACTGTAACCAGAGACATGCGTCAGTTTGAGACTGGAACGGACAATACGTTCGAAACCATCGCTATAATTGCAAAACGCGCAAATCAGATCGGTGCAGACATCAAGGAAGAATTGAATTCTAAATTGGCTGAATTTGCAACTACTTCTGACAATCTGGAAGAGATCTTTGAGAACAGAGAGCAAATTGAAATCTCTAAGTTCTACGAAGCGCTTCCTAAGCCAGTATCAATTGCTGTTGAGGAGTACTTGAACGGTAAGATATATTTCAGAAACCCAGCAAAAGAAGAGGCTGCTGAAGCAGAAGCCACTTCTACTGAAGCATAAGTTTGAATAAAATTGAGCATGAAAACCCGACATCGTTCGGGTTTTCATGTTTTCAGAACTTAGTTTTGGTTTCATTCTACAAGGACAAGACCATGAAGGGGAAAAAGATCTTAGTTGGAATTAGCGGAGGAATTGCAGCGTACAAAACTCCGTTGCTTATCAGATTATTGGTGAAAGCCGGTGCTGAAGTAAAAGTGGTGGCTACAGATGCTTCTTTCGAATTCGTTACAGCACTTACATTATCCACGCTATCGAAAAACCCGGTTGTTTCAACATTTTCAGACGAGTCTGGAAATTGGAATAACCATGTTGAATTAGGCCTTTGGGCTGATGTTTTCGTAATTGCCCCAGCAACTGCCAACACTATTGGAAAAATGGCCAACGGTATTTGCGACAGCCTTCTACTTGCTACTTATTTATCCGCTCGATGTCCTGTAGTTGTAGCACCAGCCATGGATCTTGACATGCTTCAGCATCCTGCGGTTCAAAAAAACATGCAAACCATTCTTGGGTTCGGAAACCATATCATTGATCCAACGGAAGGAGAATTGGCAAGTGGTTTAGTTGGTAAAGGTAGAATGGCAGAGCCTGACGAGATCTTTCAGTTTATTTCAACGCTCATCCAATGACTGAACTGAAGGGGAAGAAAGTACTGGTAACAGCAGGGCCAACGCACGAGGCGATTGATCCTGTTCGCTACATCAGCAATCATTCTTCTGGAAAAATGGGGATTGCTATTGCAGAAGCTGCACTTGAACAAGGAGCGGAAGTAACCCTGATCTGTGGCCCATCTAATGTCACTTCGGCAGAGGGAATAAACAGGATAAACGTACGTTCTGCGCAAGACATGTTTGAGGCCGTAATGCAAATCCGATCTAAAAATGATATCCTGATACTTTCCGCAGCGGTTGCCGATTATCGGCCAAAATCGGTAGCTGATAAGAAGATCAAGAAGAAAGTGGCCGAACTGGTGATTGAACTGGAACCTACGCCAGATATCTTGGCTTCATTGGGAAAGCAAAAACAACCAGGTCAACTTTTGGTCGGATTTGCGTTAGAAACAGATAATGAACTGAGCAATGCGCAGGAAAAACTTAAAAAAAAGAACTGCGATCTGATTGTCTTGAACTCACTTCAAGATTCTGGAGCTGGATTTGGGCATGATACAAACAAGGTCTCAATTCTGGACAGACACAATAATATCACTACTTTTGAATTGAAGTCGAAAGCAGAAGTTGCCAAAGATATTCTGCGCACAATCGTTGCCTTCAAATGAGACACTTTTTTACACTATTTCTCCTATTTATCAGTCTTGCTTCTGTTGCTCAGGAGCTCAATTGCACTGTTACCGTTATAAGTCCGCAGGTTCAGAACACGGAGAAGCGAATCTTTGAAACACTACAAAAAGACATTCGGCAGTTCATGACATCAACTGCTTGGACAACGGATGTTTTTGCACAGGACGAACGCATCGAATGTAGTATACTGATCACCGTTACGGAACGTGTCTCAACAGACACTTACAAGGCCACGATGCAGGTTCAATCGAGCCGACCTGCTTACATGACCGCCTACAACACGGTCTTATTGAACGTGAATGATCAAGATTTTACCTTTCAATACAATGAAGGTCAACCACTGCAATGGCAGCAGAATCAACACATTAGCAACTTGACTTCTGTGCTTGCCTTTTATGCCTACATGATCATTGGAGCAGATTACGATAGTTTCTCACCGCAAGGAGGCGAAGCACATTTTCAAAAAGCACTTCAAATTGTGAATAATGCACAAAATGAATCTCAACGAGGATGGAAAGCTTTCGAAGGGTCGAAGAACCGTTATTGGTTGGTTGAAAATATGGTGAACGCAAGGTATGAGCGGTACAGAGATGTGATGTACAAATACCATCGTTTGGGACTTGATGTGATGCAATCAGACCTGAATGGAGGAAGGCAAGTGATCACTGACTGTCTGCCATTGCTTCAGCAAATGCGATTGGATCAACCGAACTCTTATTTGCTCACGGTTTTCTTCACAGCTAAGGTTGATGAGTTCATCAACATTTATAAAGAAGCATTCCCTGATATGAAAACGAAGGCTGCAAATGCACTTATGCAGATGGATCCGGCCAATGCCAATAAGTATCAGGCAATTGTAAAAGGGTAGAGTTATGCTCACCCGTCTTCATATCCGAAACTACGCGATCATCAGCGAGTTGGACGTTGAGCTGAATGAAGGGCTCACCATCATTACAGGTGAAACAGGTGCTGGAAAATCAATATTGATCGGGGCGCTTTCGTTGGTTCTTGGCAAACGTGCCGATGCAACGGTGCTTTATAATGAATCTGAGAAATGTGTTGTGGAAGCATTCTTCAATATTTCGGGTTACGAGTTAGAGCCATTCTTTGCTGAAAACGACCTTGATTTTGAGAATCCAACCATCCTCCGAAGAGAAATAAATGCGAACGGTAAATCGCGAGCGTTCATCAATGACACACCTGTAACCTTACTTCAGCTCAAAGATCTCGCTTCAAAGCTTATAGATATTCATTCTCAGCATGAAGTACTGACATTGAAGTCTGCTGAATTCAGAGCTCGCTTTCTAGACCTCTGTGCTGATGGTGGTAAACAATCAAATCGCTATCAGTTGCAATATGCTGCCTGGAATACGCTTCGCAAGGAAGTGGAAACCTTGAGGAACAGTTTAGCGAAATCAGCTGCTGATGAAGATTACCTCAAATTTCAATTGGAGGAATTGCTAGCGCTGAATTTGAAAGAAGGAGAATTAGCTGAAAATCAAGAACGATTGTCGTTGCTCGAAAATGCAGAAGAGATAACGGTCACCTTGAGTGGAATTTCTGATATGCTACAGAATGGAGAAAATCCGTTGGTTGATAGTTTGCGAAAAGCAGAAACTGAACTCCAACGTCTAGCAAAAAAGTATCCGTCTGCTACTGAATGGGCACAACGCATCAAGCAAAGTCTGATTGATCTGGAAGATGTAGCTGAAGAAATGAATCAGCGGTCTTTGGCCATTGATCAAGATCCAGCAGAGTTACAACGGCTGGAAGAGCGGGTTGATGAGATTCTACGATTGATGACCAAACATCGCGTTCAGTCCGAATCAGAATTGATTCAATTTCAGGCTGAATTGGATGAAAAACTACTGTCAATCAATAATTCTGATGAGAAGCTGACAATCTTGAACGGTAGACTTGAAATTGCCGAATCGTTGCTTCAAAAAGAAGCAGACAAACTCACCGAGACAAGAAAAGCCGAAGCCAAGCGAATATCTCCCATACTTGCCAAAGAATTGCAGCAGTTGGGAATGCCAGATGCGCAGATGAATATTCTTATTGAACCATCAGAAAGAAGTAGCGATGGTCAAGATCGGATTGAGATTCTGTTTACAGCCAACAAGGGCCAAAAGCCTCAGGATATAAGTAAGATTGCCAGTGGCGGAGAACTTTCGCGACTGATGCTTTCAGTAAAAGCTGAAATGGCGAGTAAGACCCAACTTCCAGCCATCATATTTGATGAGATCGATACAGGGGTTTCTGGAGATGTGGCCGATAAGATGGGAGGGAAGATCAAAGACCTAAGCAAGCAAATGCAGATTCTGTGCATTACACATTTGCCACAGATCGCATCCAAAGCCGATCAGCATTTGTTTGTTTACAAAGAAGAGCAGGAGGGAAGGGCCGTTACTGGAGTCCGTAAATTGGATGAAGCGGAAAGAATTTTGGAAATTGCAAAGATGTTGAGCAACGCCAATCCTACGGAAGCTGCGTTGGCTCATGCAAAAAACTTAGTCAACTTGAATAATTAGAAATTAGAAATGAAGAATTATGAATTGAATGGTCATGCTCACAACCATGTAACGGTGTAGCCATTTCTACTTCATAATTTTTAATTCATCATTATCGAAATGGGATACGGATTATTAAAAGGAAAGAAAGGAATCATTTTCGGAGCACTTGACGAACGGTCGATAGCTTGGAAAGTGGCGGAGAAATGTAGCGAAGAAGGCGCTGAGATCATGCTCACCAATGCGCCAGTTGCCTTGCGAATGGGTAAGATCAATGAACTGGCAGAAAAGCTAAACACGATAGTTGTTCCAGCGGATGTGACGGTGATGGAAGACATCGAAAACCTGGTTTCAACTGCAAAAGAGACATTCGGAGGAATTGATTTTGTACTGCATTCTGTGGGAATGTCGCCTAACGTGAGAAAGGGGAGAGTTTATACTGATCTGAACTATGAATTCTACCATAAGACCTTGGACATTTCGGCCATGTCGTTGCATCGCGTGTTGCAAACCTGCTACAAGATGGATGCGCTGAATGAATATGCTTCCGTGATTGCGTTGACTTACATTGCTGCGCAACGGACCTATACCGGTTATGGAGATATGGCTGAAGCGAAAGCGATGCTCGAAAGTATTGCTCGTAGTTTCGGTCATCATTATGGCGTAAAAAAGAACGTTCGGGTTAATACCGTTTCTCAAAGTCCAACCGTGACCACAGCAGGTTCGGGAGTAGAAGGATTTGATGATTTCATCTCCAATGCAGACAAACTTTCTCCACTCGGAAATGCAAGCGCATCAGAATGTGCCGATTATTGCGTTACGCTCTTTTCAGACCTTACCCGAAAAGTGACGATGCAGAACCTATTCCATGATGGCGGTTACAGCAGCATGGGAGCAGCAGAATAATTTCAGATTGAACTAGCTGGAAAAAGAAAGAGGGGCAATTTGCCCCTCTTTTCATTTGCTTTATTCTGGAATTAACCTTCCGAAGAATCTTTCTTCTTCTTGTCAGCTTTTGGCTTTTTTACGCTGATGGTAAGTTCAGTGGCATCTTTCTCATGCTTCACTTCCAATATATCTCCTTGCGCAATGGTAGAACCAATGATTGCTTCCGCCAACGGATCTTCCAAATACTTCTGAATAGCGCGTGCCAATGGTCGTGCACCAAATTCAGGATCATATCCTTTTTCAGAAAGGAACTCTTTGGCTGTACTTGCAAGTTCTATCGTGTAACCAACTTCCTCAATTCGTTTGAATACACTTTTCAATTCCAGATCAATGATCTGGAACAGATCTTCCTTCTTTAACTGATTGAAGAGAACCACATCATCAATTCTATTCAAGAACTCAGGAGCAAATGCTTTCTTCAACGCCTTCTCAATCACACCGCGAGAGTGGTCATCACTAGAAGATGTTTTTGCACTAGTTGCAAATCCAACGCCTTGACCGAAATCCTGCAATTGTCTTGATCCAATATTCGATGTCATGATCACAATCGTGTTCTTGAAATCAATCTTGCGACCCAAAGAATCTGTCATCTGTCCATCATCCAACGCCTGAAGAAGCAAGTTGAACACATCTGGATGCGCTTTTTCAATCTCATCCAATAGCACAACTGAATAAGGCTTTCTTCGAACTTTTTCGGTCAACTGACCGCCTTCTTCATAACCAACGTATCCCGGAGGGGCACCAACCAATCTTGAGATGGCAAATTTCTCCATATACTCACTCATGTCTATTCTGATGAGCGAATCATCCGAATCGAACAGATACTGAGACAATACTTTAGCCAACTCCGTTTTACCAACTCCTGTTGGTCCAAGGAAAATGAAACTACCGATCGGTTTGTTCGGGTCTTTCAATCCAGCACGATTTCGTTGAATGGCGCGAACAACTTTCTTAATGGCATCATCTTGCCCGATCACCTTTCCTTTCAGGTTCTCGTACATGGATTTCAGTCGGTTACCTTCATTTTGAGCAACACGATGAACAGGAATTCCCGTCATCATCGAAACCACTTCAGCAACATCTTCTTCGGTTACAGTCTCACGGTTTTCTTTCGTGTCTTCTTCCCATTTGTTCTTTTGTCGTTCCAACTCCTCTTGAAGCTTACGTTCCTTATCGCGCAAGTTGGCAGCCTCTTCATACTTCTGGCTTCTAACCACACGATTCTTCTCTTCCTTCACTTCATCCACCTTCTTTTCCAGTTCCACAATCACTTCAGGAACATGAATATTGGTGATGTGAACACGAGAACCGACTTCATCCAATGCATCAATGGCCTTGTCTGGAAGGAAGCGGTCGGTCATGTACCGATTCGTTAATGTCACACAGGCAACTATGGCCTCAGGTGTGTAGTTCACATTATGATGCTCTTCGTATTTGCCTTTGATGTTATTCAAGATCTCAATGGTTTCATCAACTGTTGTTGGGTCAACGATCACCTTTTGGAAACGTCTTTCCAAGGCACCATCCTTCTCAATGTATTGACGGTATTCATCTAGTGTTGTAGCACCGATACATTGAACTTCTCCACGTGCCAAAGCTGGTTTGAACATGTTAGATGCATCCATAGAACCTGAAGCGCCACCAGCACCAACAATGGTGTGAATCTCATCGATGAAAAGAATGACGTCCGGAGATTTCTCCAACTCGTTCATTACGGCTTTCATACGCTCTTCAAATTGCCCACGGTATTTTGTGCCGGCAACCAAAGACGCAAGATCAAGCGTTACTACGCGCTTACCGAACAGTACACGCGATACTTTACGCTGAATAATGCGGAGCGCCAAACCTTCTGCAATGGCAGACTTACCAACACCAGGTTCACCGATAAGGATCGGATTGTTCTTTTTTCTTCGGCTTAGGATCTGAGAAACACGCTCAATTTCCTTCTCACGACCTACAACAGGATCAAGCTTTCCATCTTCGGCAGCCTTTGTCAGGTCGCGGCCAAAGTTGTCCAATACCGGTGTTTTCGACTTTGGATCGACCGGCTTTCTAACCTGTCCGCCTCCAGTACCAGCTGCACCAAAGTTGTCACCTTCGTCATCATCGTCAGCAGAATCGCTGTGTCGAGCCTCAGGACTAACACCAGTCTCGCCCAATATTACTTCGACCTCTTCTTTCACAAGGTCATAATCCACTCCCATTTTCTTCATGCTTCTAGTTACAACGTTATCATCGTCTTTTAGGATGGCAAGCAGCAAATGTTCTGTTCCGATGGTCGGACTCTTGAACACCTTTGCTTCCAAATAAGTGATTTTTAAAGCTTTTTCTGCTTGTTTGATCAGTGGGATGTTTCCCAAATTGGTCTTCTTCGAAGCCTTGCCCGTATGCGTTGCAGACTCAATCTCCTTACGAAGGTCTTGAATATCAACTCCCAGCGAACCCAGAATGCGAATGGCCGTTCCTTCGCCTTCGCGAATAATGCCAAGCAGCAAGTGCTCCGTTCCAATGTAATCGTGCCCTAGTCTTAGTGCTTCTTCGCGACTGAAACTGATCACATCCTTTACCCGTGGTGAAAATTTAGCGTCCATTTTATATGGTTCAAATGTCGTATTAATGCTGTAACTCCATCCATCAAACAGCGCAGTACTGCCTCATGTTCAAAAATAGGTTCGGGCTAACTGACAACCTTCCGGAAAACTCGTTTTTATCAACAGAAATCTGTTAGTAATAACCGCGTTTTCAATCTCCTGAAACAAGCGTCAACAGGGGCTAAAAGCTTAAATTCGAAAACTATTTGAAGTCGCGGTTATCAAAGACCGTGCAAATCACTAAACATTAACATTTTGTCATGGCAGAAGGAGAGAGGATCATACCCATCAACATTGAAGATGAGATGAAAACCGCCTACATCGATTATTCGATGTCGGTTATCGTTTCAAGAGCACTTCCCGATGTAAGGGATGGCTTGAAACCAGTTCACAGAAGAGTATTATATGGTATGCTCGACCTTGGGGTTAGAGCAGGTAGCGCGTACAAGAAGTCGGCAAGAATCGTAGGAGAGGTGCTTGGAAAGTACCATCCACATGGCGATTCGTCAGTATACGACACCATGGTTCGTATGGCGCAGGAATGGTCTTTGCGCTATCCTTTGGTTGACGGACAAGGTAACTTTGGTTCGGTAGATGGCGACAGCCCTGCCGCCATGCGTTATACCGAGGCACGTCTTCGCAGAATTGCAGAGGAGTTGTTGGCAGACATCGAAAAAGATACAGTTGACTTCCGACTGAACTTTGATGATACCTTGCAAGAACCAACCGTTCTTCCTGCAAGAATCCCCAACCTGTTGATCAATGGTTCTTCGGGTATTGCTGTTGGTATGGCCACGAATATGGCACCACATAACCTTACAGAGGTTATCAACGGTACCATCGCTTACATCGATAACCGCGACATTACCATTGCTGAGTTGATGGAGCACATCAAGGCTCCTGATTTCCCTACAGGAGGAACCATCTACGGATACGATGGTGTTCGCGATGCTTTCGAAACAGGTAGAGGCCGAGTAATGATGCGTGCCAAAGCTGAGTTTGAAGAAACGAAGTCAGGTCGTGAGCAGATCATCGTTACCGAAATTCCTTATCAGGTCAATAAGGCCGAAATGATCAAGAAAACTGCCGACCTGGTAGTTGAGAAGAAGATTGAAGGAATCAGCGATATCCGCGATGAATCGGATAGAAAAGGGATGCGTATCGTTTATGAATTGAAACGCGATGCCATTCCTAATGTGGTGCTTAATACCTTATATAAGTATACAGCGCTGCAGACCTCTTTCAGCGTAAACAATATTGCGCTTGTTAAAGGCCGTCCGGAAATGCTCACGTTGAAAGACATGATCGTGCATTTCGTGGAGCACCGTCATGACGTCATTGTAAGACGTACCAAGTTTGAATTGGACCAAGCTGAAAAGCGTGCGCACATCCTGGAAGGTCTCATCATTGCCTCAGATAACATTGATGAGGTCATCAAGATCATCCGTGCTTCTTCTAGCCCAGATGAGGCGAGAGAAAAGTTGATGGAACGCTTCAATCTCAGCGATATTCAATCGCGTGCCATTGTTGAAATGCGTCTACGTCAGCTTACAGGACTGGAGCAAGACAAATTGCGTGCTGAGTACGAGGAGTTGATGAAGACCATCGAATACTTGAAAAGCATTCTAGACAACGAAGACCTGAGATACACCATCATCAAAGATGAATTGGTGGTTATCAGAGATAAGTACGGTGATGAAAGACGAAGTGTGATTGAGCACAACGCCAACGACCTTCGTATGGAAGACATGATTGCCGATGAGGAAGTGGTCATCACCATTTCCCATATGGGCTACATCAAGCGTACGCCACTAACCGAATACCGTGTTCAAAGTAGAGGAGGAGTAGGAGCAAAAGGCAGCACCACGCGTGATGAGGATTTCTTGGAATACCTCTTTGTGGCAACCAACCACAACTACATGCTCTTCTTTACCGAAAAAGGCAAGTGTTTCTGGATGCGCGCTTTCGAAATTCCGGAAGGAACCAAGACAAGTAAAGGACGTGCCATTCAAAATCTGATCAACATTGAATCGGACGATAAGGTGAAAGCCTTCATCAATGTGAAAGACCTGAAAGACGAGGAGTACATCAACAACACCTACGTTATCATGTGTTCTAAGCACGGAATCATCAAGAAAACAACTCTTGCTGCGTACTCTCGCCCACGTGTAAATGGTATCAATGCCATTACCATTAAAGATGGCGATCAATTGCTTGAAGCCAAATTGACCACAGGAGAAAGCCATATCCTTATTGCAGGAACACATGGCCGTTGCATCCATTTCCCTGAAGCCAAAGTTCGTCCGATGGGAAGAACCGCTGCTGGGGTAAAAGGAATCAGCCTTCCGAAAGGAGTAGAGGTGGTTGGCATGATCTGTGTAGAAGACGTGGAAACCGAAACAGTAATGGTGGTTTCTGAGAACGGCTACGGCAAACGATCATCGGTAGAAGATTACCGAATCACGAATAGAGGTGGAAAAGGGGTTAAGACCATGAATGTGACCGAAAAGACCGGTGCACTCATCGCTATCAAGTCTGTTGTGGATGCGAACGACCTCATGATCATCAATAAATCGGGAATCGCTATTCGAATGGATGTGGCCGAGATCAGAGTAATGGGAAGAGCCACACAAGGGGTGAAACTCATTAACCTGAAAGGTAAAGACAGCATTGCTGCCATTGCCAAGGTCGAGATATCTGTGGAAGAAGATGAGATCCTTTTAGATGAAGAAGGAAATCCGATAGTAGCTGAGGCTGATGAGAACGCAGCAGAAGATACTGGAGCTGATGCTACAGATGAAAATCTTGACGAAGAGCAAGAATCAGACGAAAACGAAGAATAAAAAGCAAAATCGGATGACGGATCAGGCGAGAATTATCATATTCGAACCCGATTCGTTATCCGTATCTGAAACAAAAAACCAAAAATCATGACCATTAAGAAGACAACGCTGATCTCAGCAGCCCTTTTAGTGAGTGTTGCCGTCTTCGGACAAAAATCCAAGAGGACGAGCGCCAACAACTACCTGCAATACGGTGAGTTGGACAACGCCAAAGAGGCCATTGACCCATGTATCACCAACGAAGCAACCATGGCCGAAGCCAAAACGTGGTTCTTTAGAGGACAGATCTACCAAGCCATCTACGAAACCAAAGAAGAGAAGTATAAATCGCTATCAGACAATCCTTTACAGATAGCATTTGAAAGTTTTCTTAAATGCAGGGAACTGGATGATAAGAACTATCATACCGAAATGGTTCTTAAATATTTGGATGTTGAAGGCAAGCAATTCGTGAATGAAGGCATCACCCGATACAATGCCAAAGATTACGCTGGAGCATTGGCTGCATTCGAAAACACGCTTACTGCGAGTGCCATTGAGCAGATTAAACGGACCGATTCGTTGGCCATTTATTATTCTGGTGCTTGCGCTGAACAAGTAGGAGATCTGCAAAAAGCAGAGATGTACTATCGTATGGCGATGGATATCAATTTCAAGGCAGAAGCGGCTTTAGTTAGAATGCAGAACATGTATGCAGCTGCCAAACAAGAAGAAAAAGCCTTTGAGATTTTGAAGGAAGGCCGTGCTAAATTCCCGAACAACCAAGCGCTTATCACAAGCGAAGTGAACGTGTATTTAGGTAAAAACCAGCATGCAGAAGCCATGCAAGCATTGGAATTGGCCTTGAAGGGAGAGCCTGACAATGCATCGTTGCATTTTGCGTACGGATTTGTGAACGATAGACTGGCAGCCAAAGAAATTGAGGCAAATCCGAAGGGAAATGACGCCTACAACGGTTATTTAGCTGCTGCTGAAAAAAGCTATGCCAGATCGGTAGAATTGGATCCATCGAATTTTGATGCCGTTTACAACCTAGGCGCCTTGTATTTTAACCAAGCGGTTAAAATGAACGAAGCCGCGAATATGATCGATGACACGAAGAAATTTGAAGTAGCGCGAGCAGAAGCTGATAAAGTATTCGACAAAGCTTTACCAATTTTGGAAAAGGCATATGCGATTCAACCAGACGATAAAGGCGTGTTGATTTCTTTGAAACAATTGTACTACCGTAAAATGGTGGAGGATGCATCATACAAATCAAAGTATGATGAGATCATTGCACGTATGAAGTGACAACGAAACAGAATTAAGAATGGGAGCGATTTGCTCCCTTTCTTTTGATAATACTATTTAACATAATATTAATTATAAAACATTAATGATATAGACAAATGTCTGATAATCAATTTATCACGAATTACTATTGTAGCGCATAATCTTGCGGTGTGCAAACTGACACTATTTCCAGCAGAATTAAACAGGTCCTTGACCTGAAGTATCAGAATGATCGCAGAAAATTCTGCATGAAAACTGGAATTGCACAAGGAACACTTGGTCCGATAGTCAATGGCCATAGAACCCCTGGTCATGGGTTTTACGAGAAACTTCTAGAATGTCATCCGGATTTGAGTATCACTTGGATAATCACTGGACATGGAGAAATGTTCCTTCCAGATACGAATGCCCTGAAACAAAAGATTGACCTACTGGAAAATTTGAATGAATTCTTAAAGAAAAATCATTCAAGATAAACATCAGGATTAATCAAAACTCTCACGGTCAAACGATTTGCCGAATCGTGGTATTTGCCCTTAATTCCTCCTTAAAGCTCATCAGATTGAGCAAGCCAAGAACAATCCGATTAACTTCTGCTTGAGCCGTAAACGTTGAAACAAAAGCACGAATGAATGGAAATGTAATTGCCAATGCACTACTGTAGAAATACTCTGGGATTAAATCAAATGTTAGAGGATGTTCATTAAATCTGTACAATGAACAAGTGGTCATCTTAATTATTTCAAGACCAGTATGTTTGTCATAGGCCTTGAAATCCACCCACAGCTCAAATTCCCCTGTTGCCTCAATGAATTCTCCTCGAGGTTTCATATCCATTACTAAATCAACAGACTTATCAATAGACTCCTTATAATAAAACTCAGGAACCTTGAAGTTTGTGAACTGGAAAGAATGTGCAGGTTGCGCTTGTGACATAAGGCAATATTAAGTAAAAAGAAAAAGCCCCGGAGGATTCCGAGGCTTTTTCATTGTGTGACTTATAATTATTTACAGGGTCTGGTGGATTGGTCGAAACAATTTTGGGGCCTCCAATTGTTACATCACTCCGTTGAGCAAATTCATATAGCCAATACGAGTTAACCGCAGAATTGTCAATGCGATAACAACTTGGGGCAAAACCAAATTCAGTTAGACTCCAAGTCCCAAATAAAATTTCAGTCGGTAGTAGCTCATCCCAATTAATCGGAACCTGAGAGAATAGATTAAAATCATCGCAATCACTTACAACGACAGCGGCTTCATCAATTCGACTACGCTGAAAATTGAATTCAGCTTCAATTCCATTGAGATACTCATTCACAGTGGGCCCAACGATTCCGTAGGAATTTACTCGGTCTATAATCTTTTTGAGTAACTCATCGGAAATCATTTCACGTACCTCTTTGGATACTTCCATGATATTATTGACCTGATTTTTCATGACTCTGTTATTTCAAAGATAAGAAATAAATCAAATATTTTTTGCTGGATGAATCAATTTTAAGGGCGACAAAAGTACTTCAGACATTCTCACTACGCAAATCATAACTCTAGGGGTTAGATTCATTTCCCCTTTTAACGGTTTTCCATTCTTCCTCTCAGCAAATTTCACAATTTGTTCAGGAAACGGACTCGGACTCTCGTCAACAGCTCTAATCACATCAAACGGAAATAAATCTCTTCGCATCATCACCTGTGAAATATTCTTCATGATTTCAATAACCGCGCCAATGGGTTTATCCTCCAAACCATAATCTTTGGCATAACGCTGAAATAGCTTCTGATGTTGTCTACTACCAAGAAGATCAAACATTAAACCCCTGTCAACTTCAAAATCCGCTTCACAAACCATGCATCCTAGACGATTATACCATACTTCATCCCCCCAAAAAATCGCCCAATCTTCATGATCGTCCCAGAAATAAGTTCCTTTTCCCAAGTACGCAGTAGGTCCTGTTTGGGTTTCAAACGGCCCATCCCTCAACAACTTCCTTCGGATTTCCCCTATTTTCTACAACGTGATGAACGACAGTATTAAAGTGATTATCCATAATTCAGTCCAATGTCAAAAAAATCGATTCAATCTCCACAAGAGGAATCCAAACATAATCAAACATTTGACTTTCAAGATATAGCACACTTCATCTTTGACATTATTTCAAAAGACCAAGGATACACTGTAAAGTTTGAGTCCAGCATTATTCTTATTAGATGCATTACATCAAACCATCTAAGTCTATACTGCCCAAAAACTTTCCCAGCCCCTCCCCTTTTTTGAACGTCCGAAATTCAAATACAATGGCAGATGTAAACACGACCTCGACATAGAAGTCGTTGATGGCGTACAAATTGGACTTTAATTGCTCGTTGGACACGTTTGTAAGAAACACGCCACGTTCCCTACTCCTAACCCACCTTTGGCCGACCTTGCACTGCATGCCGATGCCTTAGACGCTGCCGAAACAGCTGCTTCGGAAGGAGGAAAAGACAGAACCCGCTTGCGCGATGCCGCTTTGAGCAAGGCAACGGATGACATGAATCTACAGGTACTGTACGTGCAAACTGTAACGTTGGGAGATAGAGACATGACAGCCTTAGCAGGTATGGAAACGCAGGCGGTACCGAGCGAATGGCCCGTACCAGATATGCCTGAGGGCTTTAAAGTAAGGCCAGGCACCTTGGAAGGGTCTATCTACATGTTCTGCAAGAATACCCGATACAAGAGAGAGTATGTGTTTGAAATGTGGGTAGAAGACACAGCAGGTGGTGGCAATTGGAAAGGCATTCAGGTTCAAACAAGTGGTCGCTATCAGCACGAAGGCTTGGAGCGTGGCAAGATCTATCGTTTCAGGGTGTATGCCAAAAACTCGAAAGGCCGCGGCCTTGCTAGCAGCGAGGCAAGTTGTGCCGCCAGATAGACAAGGATGGACAAGCAAATGTTCGTCACCCGCTGGCGGACATAGAACCCTGGGGTTAAGTTTTTTCGCCTCGGGGTTCTGAATGTTCATTTGTCATGCTGACGAAGTGCCTGCCCTGAGCTTGTCGAAGGGAAGCATCTCTTTTACCATCTTGGCAAGTCAATCAAACGAGATTCCTCCCTTCGATAAAAACTCAGGGCAGGCTGCACCTCGGAATGACAGGACTACTGTCATGCTGACGAAGGAAGCATCCCCTATCCCGTTTGTCATGCTGACGTTAGGAAGCATCCCTATTCACAAGGAGATTCCTCGTGCACTCGGAATGACAAGACTACTGTCATGCGGACGAAGGAAGGATCTGTTTTGCAATCTTGGCAAGTCAATCAGACGAGATTCCTCGTGCCTCGGAATGACAGGACTACTGTCATGCTGACGAAGGAAGCATCCCCTATCCCGTTTGTCATGCTGACGAAGGAAGCATCCCTATTCACAAGGAGATTCCTCGCGCACTCGGAATGACAAGACCGCTGTCATGCTGACGTTAGGAAGCATCTCTATTCACAAGGAGATTCCTCGCGCACTCGGAATGACAAAACCAATGTCATGCTGACGAAGTGCCTCGGAAAGACAAGAGCTAATCCTCCTTCACACTATCGTTCAAAAACTCCCAGTTGGGATTGAAACCATTGATCAGTTCATTCTTTTTCTGTCGTCTCCAACCTTTTATCTCTTTCTCTCTGGCAATAGCGTCAGCAACATATTGAAACCGTTCCCAATACAACAGATAATGACACTTGTATTTGCCAGTAAACCGAATGGTTGATGGTTGTTTGTGTTCAGACAACCGCCTTTCCAGATTATTGGTCACGCCAGTGTAAAGCACCGTCTTGGTCTTATTCGTTATGATGTAAACGAAGTAGTTATGCAGTCCTAGAGGTTTCATCTTCCAGATCAGGCAAGCTAAATTAACTGATCTCGTTTGTCATGCTGACGAAGTGCCTGCCCTGAGCATGTCGAAGGGAAGCATCTCTTTTCTTGCAATAGCCTATAGATGAAGCTACGCTGAACTTCGTTTCTCCAACATTCTAAGTAAAACGAATTATTCTGAATAATGAGTACAGATACGAGTTATAAGTTATTGTATTTCAATATACTTATGGCTGTGTATATATTCAAAATTCCATACCGAAGGCAATCACGTCATCTACCTGAAAATTGTCTCCCTTCCATTCTAGAAAATGTCTTTCAAGCAATTCTTTGTGCTCAATGAATGGCTTAGACTGTATCTTTAAGAGGAAGGCTTTTTTTCTTCTACGAAGCATTTTCTTTTTCTCATCGCCACCAAACTGATCGACAAAACCGTCTGAGAAAGTGTAGATCCTATCCCCCGCTCTGAACTCAACGCAGTGCTCTTCGGCATCCTGCGTTTGAATACGTATTGCTCCACCAACCATGGCCTTAAGCCCTTTATACACCTTCAATTCCCCAGACGAAAAGTAGTAGACGTCTCTTCCAATATTCACAAAATGAACATACTTTTCCGTTTGGTCTATCCGAAACAGTGACAGTTCCATCCCATCGTTCAGCATTGATGTTTCTTTGGTCTGGCCAAGAAAATCAGTAATGGCAGCATCCGTTTCCATTACCACCTGTTTAGGATTTCGTTTCTTCTTGCGCCCCAAAGTGTACTGTTTCAACAGCTGCACCGCCAAAATGGTCATCAAGGCACCAGGTACACCATGCCCTGTGCAATCTCCAATGGCAATATAGCTACAGTCGTATGCATTATCTTGATGGGTCCAATGGAAATCTCCGCTTAGTATATCGCGCGGTATATCGATCACAAAGAAATCTTTGACACCGATATCTGCTGGGTTTACGTGTTGAATGAAGGCATTCTGAATATGCTTGGCATAACTGATACTATCTGTGATATCCTTGTTCCGGTCTACCAGTAATGTGTTGGCCCTTGATAGTTCTTCTGTTCGCTCATCAACCTTCATCTCCAATGTCCTAAACAGTTCATCCCGTTCTATCTCGGCCATTTTACGTGGGGTAATATCGGTCATGATGGCAATAAGCTGTTCCATTCTTCCATCTCCACCCATTACTGGAGTAGCATGGACGCTAGCCCAATAGCCATCTCCGTTCTTCTTACGAAGAAACATCTCCTCGTGCACGGCCTTACCGTTTTTCAACGCCTTCATGATAGCTTTTATCCGAGCAAATGCATCTTCATTCGGACTGCTGAATATCTGATAAGGCAAACGACCTTCAATATCTTTTAAAGTGTAACCCGTTTGGTTCAGAAAGCCTTCATTCACCCATGTGGGATAAAAAGACCCGTCTCCAATAAAAACGCCATTGTTGATCTTGCTTGCCACCATGGAAAGCTTACGTATTTCTTCTTCCTGTACCTTCCGTTTGGTAATATCTCGCATCATCACCATGGTACCCGTGCTACCATCCCAATTCAGTGGCCCAAGGTTGATATCAACAGGGAATTCACTGCCATCCTTCCGTTTGGCAATCAAATTATTCATTACACCCATGGCGCGCCTTTCAGGCTTTTGTGCATATCCATTCCGATGATGTTGGTGTACATGTGCATATCGGTCGGGAATGAGTATTTCTACTGGTTTGCCCAGCACTTGCTCATACTTGTACCCAAAATAATCTTCTGCCTGTTGGCTAAAGAAGACGATCTTTCCCTCATCATTGGCAATGATCACTGCGTCTGGGGCCTGATTGAGGGCATCTTTGAAACGCTTGCGTGTTTGCCGTACCTCCTGTTCCCTTATAACCCTTTCGGTTATATCCGAATGAATGACAACCGCCCCTCCCTCATTGCCGTGGAAAGGCGTTACTTTCATAATAAACCAGCGTATAGCATCTGGTGAATGGCAGGGATACTCGTATACGAAATAGCTGCGTTTACCACTTAGGATATCATTAACTCCCTCAAATGGAGCCACTGCCGATGAATCTCCTCCCGTAATGAAATTCTTACAAACCTCTAGGTAATTGACCCCATGATAATCGGCTTCTGTAGTTCCTCCACCATTCGCTGCCGAAAACTTTATCCAGTTCTCGTTCACATAGATCAGCTCTCCTCTTTTATTGATCACTCCGATATTGGAGGGTATGACCGATAATATACCGGAGCCGATTGCTGCTTTTGTTCGCAAAACTTCGGAGGCTTCTTTTTCGGCCAAGGCCATTTCCCGCTCTTCTTTGGCCTGTTTCAGTTCTACCTGTAGTTTACAAAGACTCCCTTTCTGTGCTTCAACAATTGCTAGCTGAGAAAGTAATTCCATCACAGCCCCATTGTGCATTGAATCCGAAATCACTACGCATGGAACATCCTTTGCTATGGAACGTATCTGTTGCAATGTTTCAACTGCAGATATACATGGTAAATTGCTATTCAATAAGATAGCAGCATATTTACCCGGAACGAAGCGCTTTCTGAACGCCTCGTATCCCTTGGCATGATCGATCTCTATCGTAACATGATTCGGTATTTGCAGGCTTTTCAGTTCTTCATCTTGAATGTCTCTTCCTATATAGATTATACGCATCCGCAATGTTCTTAAGAAGAATAGTAGTGGTTGAACAAGGACATTTGGCGAGCATTGCTTTGTAAGCGATTATCAGATTTCATGAGGTGATCACATTCCAGGAAGGCTGAAGTATTCATTACATGATCCAAATTCCCTTTACGTACCACCCAAATATTTGGCAGACCAGAAATAACTGCATCTGTTTTCAGCAACCATCTACCCAACAAACGCAGCATCCTTCACCGAATAATTGATAGGTGACAAGGTATATTTGTCTTCGGAAAGACACTGTAGCCAGAAATACGAAACTGACGTGGCTGAAATCGTTACAACGAATGCGTGAATGGAAGACTCATACCAATCCGTTCCGGAAGGCAAATAATGCCAGCTCAATATTGTTATTGAGGGATAGTTTTTTCAATATGCGACTTCTGTAGCTACTGGCAGTATGACCACTTATGGATAATTCCGTTCCTATTTCATTCATCGTTTTTCCTTCGGCAATGAGAATGAGCACCTCGAATTCTCTTTCTGAAAGTGATTCTAAGCCGCTAAATGCGGTATCCTCCAAGGCTATCCTTGCCATGGTATCCGTCTGCTTCGGAGTCAGGTAGCGTCCTCCATCCAACAATTTCCGTAAAGCACTGCAGAATTCGTCAATATTATTGTCCGCACTGATGAATGCATTGAGTCCTGCTTTTATCAAGCGCAGTCCGTATAATTGTTCAGGGTAAATACTATATCCAAGAATGGGTATGGACACTTTTTCCCTCCTTAACCTGCGTACCATTTCTAAGCCTTTAAAACCAGAAGAACACATACCAAGTATCAGAAGGTCATAGTTTTTTTGATTCAATACTGGAATTATATCAGTTCCGGTTGGAAGCCGATCGATCTTTAAGTTAGGAGATCGATTATTTAGATACTCACATAGGGTTGTCGAGCATATCTCATGGTTCAAACCGATCAAGATCTTTCCTTTCATATTACCATTGATGTGCACCGAATTGAGTGCCGAACAAATCTATTTTATAATGATGCGATGATTCGTAGTTCCAAGGATGATTGTCGTGTAACGAAAAGAACTACTTTAATGATACGGATTGACCACGATTTATTCATCATGCTGAGGAAGAAATCATCTTTTATCCCGTTTGTCATGCTGACGAAGTGCCTGCCCTGAGCTTGTCGAAGGAAGGATCTGTTTTGCAATCTTGGTAGGTCAATCAGACGAGATTCCTCCCTTCGATAAAAACTCAGGGCAGGCTGTGCCTCGGAATGACAAGACCGCTGTCATGCTGACGTTAGGAAGCATCCCCTATCCCGTTTGTCATGCTGACGAAGGAAGCATCCCTATTCACAAGGAGATTCCTCGCGCACTCGGAATGACAAGACCTCTGTCATGCTGACGAAGTGCCTGCCCTGAGCATGTCGAAGAGAAGCATCTCGTTTACCATCTTGGTAGGTCAATCAGACGAGATTCCTTCCGTCGATAAAAACTCAGGGCATGCTGCACCTCGGAATGACAG
>JAIPBM010000030.1 GCA_021739695.1 Flavobacteriales bacterium
ACAATACCGAGAGACTCGATGATTGCAAAATTACCCGTGTGCTACACTTGCTCATTCGACCCCAACTACTGTCCAGAACTCAACCTATTCTTCAATCTATCTCAAAGAATGAATCAGTTCAACTTGCCGTCAAAAAGTATTTACGGACTACTTTTTCAAATAAATGGTGTTTGGGGTCCAGACCCAATCATGTTTCAAAACAAACTAGATTCAGCATTTGAAAAAACACACATTGGTTCTATTACAGGACAAAAAACATATCCGAACAAATAATCATTTCCGAAAATATTATTGAAATCATCGATAATAACAGTAATACTGTTCAAGCCCTTCTTCGAATTTCAACAATTGAGATTGCATCCTAAATTCTTCAATTCTCAGTTCTCTTTCATCCGCAATTAATTCCTTTCCGAAACTGAGTACGTGATTGAGCTTCTCTTTGAAACTGTTTAACCACTCCAAATAATCTAGAAACTTTTTCTTGCGATATTTTCGAGGTAGCACTTGTAAATAAATCGATATCAAAAAATTGAGAATCCTTACCACTATAACAGAATAATTATTTAGCGAAGAATGAATTTTACTAGAAGGGAAGTTCATATTTGAAAATCCAAAGAAACGTTCTAAGTATTTCAAATACTGTTCGGGATTATCATTGAGAAATTCGAACGGCATGATGAGCACATTCTCATTACCGAATAAATTCCTGTAAATATCAATCACACAGTCATAATTGTACATTGTCAAAGTCAGGTGTTGCTCCGTTCTTACCACCTTTTTGAAAGAATCTGTTCCTCCTCCGAATAAGTACTGTGAATACAATGAAGGAATAAGTGACTGATACCCCCTTACCACTATCAGAATCTTGGCATCGGGAAACAACCGTTTCAATTGGGTCGCGGTTTCTATCTGCTTCGCTTTTATGTCATAGTTCATATTGTATCGAGATTGATCAAGATCTGAATCATCTCCTGGCCAAATGGAAAGTAACTCTTCACTCAAAATATCGAACAGAAACCGCTCATCACATCTGGCCAATTGATCATCAATGAGCCCCGTTTTCACGTAGTTTTTGAATCTTTCCCTATCATGATGAATTTCGGGATGCGCACTAAAATACCTTTGCAAGAAAGTAGAACCAGTTTTAGGAAAACCGATATGGATTATTCTCTTCTGAGCCATTTCAAAGCATTGACAATAGAGTGATTTTATTAACCGTTTTGACAAGCCTTCTCAATCTGACCGAAAAATTCATCCTTCCGGAGTGAATATAGACAACAAACAGGTTTTCAACTACCATTCCATCTGTTATCCCATCCCAAAATAGCTTTTATAATATCGCTTTCTGTATAGGTTCAAAAACTCCAAATACAAAGAGCAAGTTATTGCAGATGACCCGTAACATGTATAATAAATATCTTCTTTAGGTCTTTCAATAGTTGGAATATGGCTTGAATAGTACGCTGAACACAACTTATAATATTCCAAGTCAATGTCACGAAAGCAAGCAGTGACCAGATCAGAATACTTTTCTAAATCAAGATCAAAAAACAGTGCACTGTTCATAACGAGCACTTTCAAAGGCGAAAGTGAAACCTCATTACAGGATCGATAAAGTTCAAATATGAGTTGGTTGACAACATCGTAATTAACGTTGGCATCCTTATTATTCTCATACCCAAATAGCCTAGAGAAACAATAAACTGCATGACACGAATTCATGTAATAGATAAAATCAAACGACTTGTTATTGAACTTTTCAATTAGATTTTGCCAAACACGTTTATTGGATTCCGTTTTCCCCAAGTAAAGTAAATTGACACATGTGCTGGTAAACTCGCTGTCATCTAATTGAATTTCATTCAATGAAAAATGCTGTGAGTGTTTCACCTTTCTGTTTCTCCACTTCAATTTCAAGTAAGTGAAAAATGAAATACTATCTGATTTGCTTAAAGGCCAAATGAAGAATCTATAATATTGTCTATGATCGATTTGCTCGTTTAAAAATCGGTCATTTCGTACTGCAACTCCGGACTTCGACAAAACGTAAGAACAAATTGAAGTGTCGTCAGTACAGTATGGTACAGGGTGTGGCCCAGGCCAAGTCCAAAGAAAATTGTCCAGACTGTTTTCTTTAATACAATTTACCCCTCGGTTTAAGACGGATTTGGTCTGATCTGACGACATAAATAAAAGCGGGATCAATGGAACCGCAGTATCATAAGAAGTCGATCTCTGATGCAATTCCCATTTCTTTGGTTGGTCGGAATTAGGTTGAATACGCATTCTGTCAAAACCTCCATCTTCGTTCTGAATACTTTGTAGGTAATCTAGTAATAGCCGAATACGTTCATCTATTTGCTCCAGCTCTATCACCGCACTATTGCTTTCAGTGGTAATTTTTGAATTGCATTATGAAAATGATGTTTGGCGTCCTTATTCAAAAATTCAATCTTATTCTTATGTGGCAAAAGATAGTCCAGCATGTTCATCGCCATCCTAAAGCCAGCAAACCTGCCAATACAAGCATAACTTCCTACTCCGAATGAAAGGTGGGTTTGCTTTCTTCCAGGCATGATGACCATCGGCTTTTCAAATGTTCCTGGATCCCTATTGGCAGCTCCAAGAAAGAGTATGACCAAAGCTCCTTTCTTCAAATTAACTCCTCGATATGACGTATCCTTCCACACGGTTCTGTACACAAAAGGTACAGGAGGATAAATTCGCAGCAACTCATTCGCTATACTGTACACTTCCTTTCGATATTCTCCCTGCTCAATCAAACTCGAATACTGATTAAACAATGTATAAATAAATGTACTGACAAAACTGGTAGTTGTTTCTATTGCTACAAAAATGATTGACCTTAAGAAGTTGGGAAATTCCTCCGGTTTCAAAGGCATTCCCGGTCTCAATTCGTTGGCGAAATCTTTCATTTTCTCAGTGATTTGTCCACCATTTTCAAGGTAATTGGCAATGATAGATTCTAGAATATCCCCGTCAGTCAAAAAGCTTTGAACAATATCTATTGCATCACACGAAGTGAACGATTCACTCTCAGGATTTAAATCTGTAAAAACTGTCTCAAGCAAATCGTATTCCATCAAAACATGGATAAAAACGATAGGATTTATTAAACAGTCTGTTAAATCAACCTGTTCATTCTTCGCAACGTCCTTGTAGAAAAGATCAAACAGACCCCTCGTAAACTCATTGTCTGAATGTTGGAGTTTGGGAGTTAGAAATGTTAAATGTTCAACCGCGACTTTCTTGTTCCGCGTGTGAACCTTTTCATCTTGAGAGAAATAAATACTGTTTAAACCCAATGCTACTGAAGAAACTCCAATTGCCGGATTTCCTGATAACATAATATCTCTAACTAACGGGTACTTGAATACGCCATAGGCCTTGATTTTTCTAAAATAGACCACATCTTCTTTGTCGAGGAACTTATCAGCATCAAGATGTAATTCCATTGGATCACCGTACATTGATGTTTCGGGCAGAATGAGGCGTTTTACTTTTTCAAGAATCCTTAGCATGGTTTTTCCATTGGAGATTTAACTCAATGTAAGTGAAACAATAAAGTCAAAATTAAGAGCTAAGCGTAATGATCCTTATCTCTTACGCATGCCAAGCTGGTCAATTTTATAAATATGAACAGAGTTCTCATTAGTTGGGTTCTGAGTGAAACTAAACTGATTATAATATGGGTGAATGAGTTTGATAAATTTCTTAGCCCTTTCCATTGCAACCCTTTCTCCAATACACTTATGGGCTCCCAAACCGAAAGCGATGTGCTTTTCCGTTCTGTCCAGTCTGAATTCTGAGGCATTTTGAAACACCTGCTCATCGCGATTGGCAGCTCCAAAGAAAACAGCAACCATCGAACCTTCCGGAAGCATCACGTTTCCGATAATTGTATCTTTCTCAACATGTCTTAGGGTTAGTTGCGAAGGAGAGTAAATTCTCAAAACCTCATTAATAAACAGTTCCAAGTATCCGTCATCCAAGACATTGTTTGAGTCAAGACGGTTCATAAAGTACAGGCACGAAGCAAGTAAGCTTGAGGTTGTGAACATTTCAGCCTGAGTAAATACCTTCATAAACTTTATCAAATCGTCCTCATCTAAAGAATCGTTTTTAAGAAACTCGGAAAGAACGTTCTGCAAATCCGGTGAAATTGAACCTCCTGTAACAGAATACTTAGAAATGTCCTCAATTAGTGTCCCCTTAAATATGTTTCGGATCAGGATGATTTTACTTTCATGAGACGTTTCGTCCGAGAGAATATCAATCGAAGGGTATTGATTCAACAGACCAAATTCAGTAAGCACAACATTTGCCAAATACGGATCAACAATGTAATCAATTGCATTGACCTCCATTTTTTCGTTTGAGAGAACCTTCTCCATTAATTTACTCATCAATCTGCTGCTATCAGACAAGTAATTCTCCGCGTCATTTGCCTGCAAATAGCTAAGATTTTGAAACAGCACCTTCTTAGCCCATGTATGGGATGGCCCGTCTGCCCCTAAAAGTATTCTATCATGTTGATGATAATATTTACTCGAAAAACTATCTTTATTCTTTAAGATGTCTTTGACTATATTAAACTTGAATGCAGCATAACAATTTGATTTTTCAAAAAAAAGGATATCATCACTCTGATGAAACTTCGGGTAAAAATCAAAATAGCGCTGGTAAAAATCACTAGCGAATATATCTATGTTAGATACAATCATTTGCCGTCTTGTGAGTACACTTCAGTTAATTTTCAAAAATCGTTTACGAAAGGCCAATGTCCTTTTACAGGATCTGCATATTATCCGAGACTGATTTAAACACATTAGAATAAAGGTTCGGCATGTTTCTTAAACTGTCTCCTTCGTCTGTACGTTCTCTGAAATAGACAGATCGAATTGGATGGTTTTCGTAGGTGCCATAACCTATAATGGAGAGACTGTACTTATCAAACAAGTATCTCATGATTCTCCGTTCTTTACTACTGAAATTCCTATCCTTATCCCAGAAATCGGAAATAACTCCCGAATAGTTGTTCATCTTAGACAAACCGTCACCTTCTGCGTACTCGAAAAAACTTCCAAGAAGTGGCACCCCTAATCTTTTTTCAAAATACGACTTGTCCTTATCTGTGTCGAAGTAATAGTATTTTTTAAAGATTTCTTGAACTTGATTGTATTCGAAATTAACTCCTAAACCTATACATCTGTTTCTTACGGCACTAGGTAGGTTTTTCGGGCATCCTGCCGCCAGATACGATTCCTCAGTGTTTCGAAGCATATAAAAGAATCCGAATGTAGGCTGAGCAAGTGATGGTTTGAATTTAATCTCCAATATTGTGCCCACACTACTTTTTGTGATATCAGAACTTGCATTTTTCAACTGACGAAATCGTTCGTAGTCCTTTGATGTGGGCAAAAAATGAAGGATTTCGTCTTCCGTCATTTCCTCAAGTATATGTGCGTAAAACTTAACAGAATCAACCGATTCATTCTTAAAATTTATTCCTAATGTGGTGAAATAATGATTGCTTCCTTTACTAATCCGCATCGCTTCGTATTTGCGGATAAACTCCTTGAGATGTTCATTTGCAAAGACCTTTTCAACTTCCACTATTTCAGTCATGGCGTCTTGACCCATAGCGGAATCATCCGTTTTCAGTGAACTGAAACCAATCTTACGTAACCACTTCCTAATTTCATTTCGATTTCTCATTTTACTACCTCTATGATTTTACTCTATTGCGTGTGAAGAAGATATTAAATCTATTCGACCGAAGCGCTACTTCCAATGAATTCCCCCATTCAAAACACTCCATTGCACTTGGGCACTTTCAAATCTACTTTCCTTGAGCAGAAAACTTTCATATCCGAATGTAAAACACACTCATTGCTAGGGCATTAATCGCTACTGATGCTCCATTGAAAAGAAGGTAAAAGTCCAACTTGAGTATTTAAAACAATATTCGGGTCGAAATTTAAATTAGGTATATGAAGTGTTGGCTTAAAAGCAATGACTCTATCCATCACGTAGACAACCGAGACGTTGTCCTCATTTGTAAATGGATCAAGATCATTCGTACTTGAAACGTGATGATCAACATTACTCCCCAAGTTCTTAAAGAAGAGAAAACTGACATGGTACACTTGCGCATTAAAGAACATAGGGGGTATAATGCATGTGCATGTGAATTTTCCCTTGGTTTTAACTGAATCAAAGTTTCCTGAAATGAAAGGTGTAGACGTCACAATCACTTTGCCGCTTGAATCCAAAACATTGAGAAGAACATCTATGGTGTCCTCATCATTAATTTTTAGATATTCTACATTAAAAACAAATGCTTTGTCCGTTCTAAAAACATCTCCTGTTGCTGGATCTTGACAGCAAAGAACCTTAAGAACTTGAATATCTTTTGAATCAGGATAAGCTGAAAAGTCATTGACAACAGTCAACTGATTATTCACATTTACTCCTCCTAGGATAAGGGCACGCTCAAGGTAATCGGATAAGACACTTTTCTTTTTTGTTCGCTCCCTTATCCTCCCCTTATCCATCAAAATGTAATCGCCTTGATTCAATAACTCGTTGATATTGTGACTGACGGAAAGCATCGTTTTGCCATGGGCTGCGAATTCCTCGAATTTAGCTCCGCATTTCATGTTGAACTCAGCATCTCCAACACTGAACACTTCATCAAACAGATACACATCAAAGTCCAAATGAGCCATAATGCTAAAAGCTAGGCGAAGGAACATTCCGTTGGAGTAGTTCTTAACAGGTTCGTCTATGAACCTTTCGATGCCACTGAAATCAACAATCTCATTGAACTTACTCCGAATCTCCTTCTTGGAAAACCCATGTAACTGACCGTTGAGAAAAACGTTTTCTCTCCCGCTCAGTTCTGGGTGGAAACCAGCCCCAATATCGAGTATGCTTCCTACTCTACCGAAAATTTCAACTTCACCACTTGTAGGTTTGGTTATGCCAGCAAGTATTTTGAGTAACGTACTTTTCCCACTTCCATTTGGCCCAATGATACCTACCCTATCGCCTCGCTTTATTTCAAAAGAAACGTCCTTCAAAGCCCAAAGGCCCGAATCATCATTTGCATTGCCACTATCTGAATGTCGAAGTGCAAACTGCTTCGAAAGCTTTTCTACTCTTATGACAACTTCTTCCTTCATTAATTGTCGCTGAAATCTCCTTCCTTCCTACTGAATGCGTACATACCTGAAGCAAATAAGCTAAGCACAATCAAAAAATTGATTAGATAAATCAGCTTCAGTTGGCCTGTTCCAAATAAAGACCATCTCCAAAGGTCCAATACGTTGGCCATAGGATTATAGTCCAGAACAAATGATATTCTTTCGGGTATCAGATTGGCGGAGAAAAAAACAGGTGTAAGCCAAATACCGAAGTAAACCAAAAACGGCACGAGATGAAACAGATCACGTCTTTTGATTGCGAATGCACCGAGCCAGAACACCAATGCCAAACCGCAGAGAGTATTGAATAACCAGACAAAGGGCAACAAAATGACATTTACAGAAAGTGGAACACCAAAGTAGACCATAAGCGGGATAAGAATTACCGAACTGACAATCATTTCTACACCTGCCACAGCAACTTTAGAAAGGGGTAAAATCGCTTTTGGAAAATAAATTTTCCTTATCAAACTAGAAGATTCTTGAATGCTGTGAGATCCAGCCGTAAAGACATAAGTAAAGAAGTTCCATCCAAGCAAACCACTTAACACATAAAGCGTAAACGGCAATTTACCAGAACTCATATCTAGCAGATATTCAAAAAAAAATGTGAATATCACAAGTGCTGTCAATGGCTGGATCACGCTCCAAGCAATTCCCAACGAAGTCTGGGCATACTTTACCTTCAGATCGCGGATTGCGAACACCATGATGAGCGAACGATAAGACCAAATCTTTGTTAAAAAGACTCTGAAGCTATCTGGGGATGAAGTGATTAATCTACTTTCCAAAATAACTCGTCAAACCAATTTCTGCACAGACAGTAGAACGCTTCCAAAAACATCTCGCATATAGACAAAGAACAGAATTCTTTTCTAAGGAACAAGCCCCATAAATCAAAGTAATTAAGCCAATATTTAATCCTTTTCAATGCATTTTTTTTGCAGGTTTAGGCACAATTACTGCCGATGATAAAAATCGCACATATCGTTAACCTTTTTCAACCATCGGAAACCTCTGACCTGAAACTGGCACAGGAAGTAACGTTAGCTTCGATGATCCGCGCTCGCATCAACGCGAAAGAACCCGAAAAAATCGAGCTTCTATCAGCTCAAATTGAAGGAGATATTCACATGGTGCCGAAGGAATTCAAAGCCACATCGTCTTTAACCAGAGACGTGACCAATCTGAAGTCCTTCTCCAAGAAAATGCAGCTACCGATTTTAAATGACATTCTCGATAGGCTTTATAATGAATCAGATGCGGAATACCTCATCTTTTCAAATGTGGATATTGGCATTCAGCCCCATTTTTATGATGCGGTGAATGAAATGATTGACGCAGGTTACGATGCATTTATGATCAATCGAAGAAGAATAGAAGATAAATTCGACTCGGTAGATCAATTGGATGATATGTTGACTGAAAAAGGAAAGTCTCACCCTGGGTTCGACTGCTTTGTTTTCAAACGAGAACTGTACCCACAATTTTCTTTAGCGGAAGTTTGCATTGGAGTTCCGTTCATTGAGATCACACTTTCCCAGAATTTGTTCTGTTTCGCTGAAAACCCGAAAGTGTTCACTGATGAGTATTTGACCTTCCATATCGGAATGGAGATTTTTAAAGGTCGTGCTCCGAAAGAATATTACCTATATAATCAGGTTCAATTTTGGCAAGCCATGTCTGAAATCTGGCCAAATTTGAATACTCGTAAATGGCCTTATGGTAACTGGTGGTTTCCGTTCCGAATTATTTATTGGGGATTACACCCATGCTTTCCGATTCGGCTAGCTCTCAAATTGGAACCTAGGCGTTGGGGAATATTAAAGAAACTTTGAATTGAAGTAATTGTCAGCTACCGAGATTCCTTTAACCAGATTGCTGCCTAAAGCATTGAGTTTGGATATCTGGGCAACAACAGTTTCGTTTCCATACATATGAGCAGATTGAGTCCGAATACGTTCTGTAATTGAATTGAAATCGGCACTGGTCACTTGGTAATATTGAAATCCATCCGGTTGACCCGGAACCAAGCGATAACCTAATTTCTGATTGAATGAAATGGCGTGCTGATTTCCACTTTTGATCTTGGCTTTTAGACAACTGAGTCCGAGGGCAACAAATGCTAATTCCATCATGAAAAGAATGGCCAACATTGGCTGTGGCATTTCCAGATAACTCGGTTCTCCTACAAATATTCCAGCTTCGCCTTCTGTTCTTCTTGAACTGATGTTTTTGATATGGATCAGTCCAATTGGATAATCATGCGTCCGGATTATCCAATACAGATTTCGGTCCATATCCAATCCTTTAAACCAATTTTCCTGATCTTCTCTTGATAGTAAACCCTGAAACTGCATATTGATTCTGACAAAATCCTGATTGCGCCAAAGCCTGACCATTTCAAGGTGACCTGAATTAAGCGATTCAAGTTGCAAACCATACCGTTGAAGCAACATCAGAGTCTCGTTTTTATAGAGTACACAGGCTTGCGGATTCGATCTGCATAAATGCGACTTATATAGGCCCCCAATATACTGAGACAAAGTATAATCAAGCCTGTTGCAAAGAAAATGGCAGTGATGATGGACGCGAATCCTGCTTCGGTTCCAATCATGATTTTCTCATAAATGTAGTACGCACCCAATCCAAAACATATCAACGATGTGAGAAGCCCGAAAACGCTCATCATCCGCAATGGGAAATCGGTATAGAAGAAAATAAGTTTTATGGCAATTCCTGTCAATCCCAAGAAGGAATAACCAGAGCGACCTTCATTCCTCGAATGATGCTCTACCTCCACTTTACCAATTTCATCGGTGTACCAATGGATCACTTGATTAAGAAACAATTGATCGTGCGCCTGCTTGTTCAATTTCTCCTTCATTTCGGGAGAAATCAGTCTAAAAGAAGAACCGATGTCTGCGCCATCCACCCAATCAAAGATCTTTTTGATCATGTAAGACCCAAGCCTCTTAAAGAATGGATTGTTCTGCTGTGGTGTTATGCCAAATACAACAGCTGAATCTGAATGCTGATAATGCTCCAGCAATTTTCCGATCTCCTCCGGAGGAGTCTGAAGATCATCATCCATGGTTATGACAATGCCGCCTCTGGCATTGGTTATTCCGCAGACCGTAGCAGCATTCTGTCCGTAGTTTCTTCCTAAACGTATAAGTGAAACAGTGTCTGGATATGCTTTCTTAATTGATTTCAGTTCATTCCAGCTTTCCAGTGGTCCGCCATCTTCTACAAACAGAACCTCGAACGATTTTCCAAGTTTCGCGATGGTAGCAGCTGTCCGCTCGTAAACCGGACGCAGCGTTTCAACCGAGTTGAAAACGGGAATTACAACGGTTATATCGGTTTGTTGGCTCACAGATAGATCATTGGCAAAACAGCCACTTTGTCTGTTCCCAAAATTACATTACCCCACGACAATCCAACACCGAAGCCAGAAAGCATCAATCTAAGTTGTCGGGTTGATAGTTGCTCCGCCAGCTGCGACACCAAAGTGACGGGTATTGTAGCGCAACTCGTATTACCGAAATCGCACAACGAACTTGGTGCCTGTTCCTTCCTGAACCCTGTCTTTCGAACGATGGAATTGTTGAGCAGTTGATTGGCCTGATGTAGCACAAGGTAATCGAGTGCCGATGGTTGCACATCTACCTCTATTAGAAGGTCTGAAATGCTTGATGCGACTGTGGAAAGGCCGAAGGTGAACACTGCTTGGCCGTTCATTTCGAGTTGATTTTTCTGCCGAATAACGCCTTCGCTAACGATTTCCGGTAGCAGAGAATCAGAATTGATCGGCATTCGAAAACCACCATCTGACACGTGGATGGCTTTAAAATCTTCTCCCCTCGAGCCAAGTTTGAATTGCATATCTGCTGCTGCATCATCCAACTCGAATGCTGTTGCACTGCCTGCATCGGCAAATATGGGCCAGATGGAATTATCCTGCGGGGAAACCATTTTTGTGATGGTATCGCCTACCAGAAGCAATCCTTTTTGGATGCCGAAAGACTTCATCATCCCAACGATTACAGACATGCCGTAAACGTAGCCTGCACAGCCTTGATTGATATCCAACGACATGGCGCTTTGCGCTAGTCCGAGTTTATGTTGTAGTTGCGTGGCCGAACCAGGAACTATGTGATCAGGTGTTTGGCTTACAAAAATCAGAATCCCAACTTCTTCCGCATTCCAAGCAAGTTTTTCGAGCAATGGGCGCGCGGCTGATTCGCAAAGATCGGCTGCCGTAACTGAACTTCGGGCAAGATGCCGAAAGCGTATTCCAACCTGATTGACAATCTCTTTTCTTGCTTTTTCGGAAAGGGATGAGAGTTCCAAATTGTCTTCTCTCTTATTGGGCACCGCGGCAGCGAGCCCAACCAAACGCACACCTTGGCCCAAGAGCATTGGCATTTTAGGGCTTTAAGGTTAGGCTGTAGAGATCGGCAACCGTCTGTGCTGCTCTAAAATCCTTTTCGGGAATGGTTACTCCATAATGTTCGTCAATAGCGGCAATGACAATAAGCGCTTGCATGGAAGACCATTCTTCCAGGTCTCTGAATTTAGATTGCGATCCAATGGTGGACGCATCTTGAAACAAGGAGCTGAATACTTCCACGAATTCTGATTGACTTGCTGGCATGGGCTGCAACATTGCTTATTGCGAATGTAGTGAACTGATCATAGAAATTCAGGTTGCGGAGATTCCGAACTTCTCGATGTATGATCTGAAGCGCTCTTTAATGGAATCGACATCCAACCCGTAATGGTCGGCCGAATAGCCATGTTTTCCTCTATCGTCCGGTCTATCTCGCTTCAGATATGCATCCATTTTACCCTCATCCACAGGAGTGATGTTGAAGTGAGAAGTGATCCTGTTCACGGCTTCAACTGGTTCGTGAAGTAAGGATCTGAAATTGACGTCAATAAAGCGCTCATCCCCTACCCGCTCGCGCACGGCCAATCCGCGCTCAATTCCTTGCCGGAAGCGCTCTTCTATATACGGACCTAATTCGGTCGGTTCGAACTGCCCATAAAGCAATCTCCAATTGAGCGAAGCCAAGCTGCAATAGCTTGGAATGCTGCGGCTTGGGTCGCGGTGTGTCCATACGATACATGCATCGGGAAAAACTTCTAAAAGCGCATCCAGATGCCACATGTGATCGGGACATTTCAAGATGAGTTTCTTATCGGGCACGCGATGCACCATCACCTGAAGAAACTTCTTGTATTCCTGATAGGCGGGTTTCATATCGTGCTGATTGATAAACTTGCCGTAGTCGGGCCAGCGGCTGGTCATCTCCCAATTGGGAACGGTGAATTGAGGGATGAAAAGCGACCAACATTCTTCCAACGAATCGTGTCGCACTTCATGAATAAACTTCATCTCTGGCACCACAAAATTGGCAACTGCCAAGCGCATCTTAGTTCTCCGTTGCCTTTTTGCCACATCCTTTTCAGGATTATCCGAAACAGGAATTGGATTGGTCAGTTCCCAAAACTGAAGCGCTCGTCTATCTTCGCTCAAGTGCAGCAGATTCTGCAAAAGCGTTGTTCCTGTTCGGGGAAATCCAACGATAAAAACCGGTCGCTCAATTTTAACATCGGCAACCTCTGGGTGTTTCTTCATGTAATCAATCATCATCAGACGATTGGATAGCGCATCTACGCCAAATCCTGTTGATGAGAGTTTGCCGAAATCTGTAACGGGAGCTGAATTGACCGAACTGGTGAGTGCCTCCATCCCAACCCGATGCATATTATCGCCCAGATCGCTTAAGCCTGTTCTGCGTTTGGCCTTTTTGGTGATCGAATCCGGATCTACACGTTTTGGCGTAATGCCAAACACTTGCAACAGGCCGATCAGCGCATTCAGCACACGCATCGGTAGTTTGTAGGAATTTTCTCTTACTCGTTTGGCCAAGGACCTTGCTTGATTTAAGCCCGCAAGGTATTGAATCTTGTGATTGGGATTTTCTTTATCTCTTACCCTCATGGCATGTGTCATTCCTGTGGCCAAGTGCCAGCTTTGCCGCTGCTGATTGGTGCAAGGGCATGCACTCCATCAAGGAAAAACGAGATGGACCTGGCTTTTCTATGGGTTTTTTGTGGTTTCCGTTAGCGTATTTGACCTTTACAACTCCTTTACGACTCTTTTGAACAACTTCTTACGGCCTTTTATCAACTTGATAGAACCTTCCGTTGTGCTCTCACATCCTTTTACCGAGCACATAGAACCTTCCGTTAACCTCTTAGAACTTTCCATCAACTTTTAATGCCCTTCAAAGCACCTCCGAATGGGCTAAGACCATGCGAGGCATTGCCATTTGTCTTTCTGTTGCTTACAATACTTTGACCCGAACCGAAAGTTGAATGCAGATGGAATTGCCCACGGCATTGTTTTGCCAGATAAGCCAAGAGGAATGTTGCATGCATGGCTCTGTTGCCATCATGCCTCTAAGGTTTGTTTATAAAGAGGTCTGCACCATTAGTGCATTCGGATAATGCGACCTTCGAATGGCTTGAGTACAGGCTCCTCAAAATCCGAATGAGTAGAGAACAACACCTGCTGCTGATGTGAATTAAGCCTACGAAGGTGCTGGGAAAAATTCAGCAATACCAGAAACTTCTCCCCTTCCAATTCGCGATAGAAGGCAAACAGCTTACCGTTGCTCAACTCCTCGTCAATGGTTAGCGATCCTTTTTGTAGAATCGGATGTTCGTTCCTGAACTGGATAACGCGTTGACAGAAATTCAGCAATGAATTGGGGTCCTTGGCCTCCACCTCCGCATTCTTTTCCATGAAATTATCGGCCACTGGAAGCCACGGTCTGCCACTGGTAAACCCAGCATTGGCCGTGGTGTCCCAAAGCATGGGTGTTCGGCACTCATCGCGGTTTAGCGATTGCCCGGTCCAATTGACCATGAACTGCGGAATGCTCTTATAGCGCTGCGCCAATGGATCCAAACCCGTTTTAAGCGGAAGCGTAGGCTTCTCAATTCCCAATTCCTCGCCATAATAAGTGAACGGAATTCCCCTTACGGTGAATTGTAGCAATGCCATCAGTTTGGCCTTGCGCACATCATTACCCAACGGCGTGATGCTGCGCCTCCGATCATGATTGCTGAATACATAAGTAGGAATGAACGGTTCGGGAAAATTCTCCTCGAAATGCGCCACGGTCTTCCGCCACTTCTTGGCTTTGAAAGGCGTGGAGAGTGTTTGGAAAAGAAATATGGTATGAAGGCCGTTCTTCCCCTCGTAAGAGCAGAATTTCTTAGTGGTTTCCACATCTCCGAACACTTCACCAACCATGAACCGAACAGGGTTTTGGAACGAGTCGACCAATGCCCTTAACTCGCTCGCAAAACGGAAACTTCCTTCCTGATTGACGTTGTACTTCATCTTCTGAAAGAAGCCATTAGGCGATTCTTCCGAAGGAATAACCTTTAAACTGGACGGATTATCATGGAAGGATGTGTCCTCATAGATGGAATTGAAAATATCCAAGCGGAAACCATCCACGCCTTTCGAAAGCCAGAAACGCGCCACATCAAGCATGGCACTTTTCACTTCCAGATTGCTGTAATTCAGATCGGGCTGAAATTCCAAGAACGAGGCCCAATAGAACTGCTTACGACCTTCATGCCAATGCCAACCGCTTCCGCCAATGGTTGCTTTCCAATTGTTCGGAGCTTTCTTGCCGTCCTTACCACTTCCATCCTTCCACACATACCAATCTGCTTTGGGATTGTCCTTCCCCGAAGCGGATTCCTTGAACCAATCATGCTCATCCGAAGTGTGATTCATCACCAGATCAAAAACCACCTTCATGTTCCGAGCGTGGATCTCCTCAATCAACTGCAAACAACTTTCCATATCGCCATATTCGGGTGCAACGCTGCGATAGTCGCTGATGTCGTATCCGAAATCCTTCTGCGGACTTTTGAAGAAAGGCGATATCCAGATCGTCTCAAAACCAAGTTCCTTCACGTGGTCAAGTTTCTGAATGATTCCTTTCAGATCACCCAATCCATCTCCATCCGTATCGTAAAAAGAGCGTGGGTAGATCTGATAAACAGTGGTAGATTTCCACCATTCATCACCTTCCGATTGAGCTTGAACGAACAGCTCCATCTGCATGAATACCAAAAGAAACAAAGCCGCTCTCATTGAACGCAAGAAACGAAAAAGCCCGACCAATTGGTCGGGCTTCTTTGTTAAGTGGAGCCGGAGGGATTCGAACCCTCGTCCAAACAACAGACCTGTGGGCCTTCTACATGTTTATTCTCAACTTGATTGTCGGGAACGGTCCGGCAAGAGACAACCTAACTGATCCTTATCCTCTGAGATTTTCGTCCGCGGGCCGAGAAAACCCTTGGCTTATTCTTACCTGTCGATGCCTCATTAGTTGCACTGTAAGACGCTGTTGCAACCGAGACAGCCACTACTTAAGTCTAACTTAAGCAGCTAGCGCGAAGTTTGATTCGCCTAGTAAAATTTGGAACACTTGATTACGGATGATCATTCCAACACCCGACATGCTTACCTCACCGACCTTGCTGCTGTCAAAACCTGTCGGCCCCATAAATAAAGAACTACTTTATGCTTACTTATTCAACCCCAACAGATAACCATCGTGGTTACCAGATTTACTTAATCAGTTTCTGCAACTCTGCGTGCAAATTGGCACCTCTTAGATTCTTCGCTACAATCACACCATTCGCATCCAACAGAAAATTGCCTGGAATAGAACGTACTCCATAAGTTGCTGCTCCTGCACTGCTCCATCCACCAAGATCGCTTACGTTGATCCAATTAAGACGATCGGCTTTAATTGCTTCCACCCAAGCATCCTGACTTTTATCGAGAGACACACCATAAATTTCAAATCCTTTAGAACTGAACTTGCTGTAGGCACTTACTACGTTCGGATTCTCCATTCTGCATGGTCTGCACCACGAAGCCCAAAAATCAATTAGAACAACTTTCCCTCTAAGAGAAGCCAAGCTTATTTCTTTTCCTTGCGGATTTTTGAACTTAAGCTCAGGAGCAATATCACCAATATTGATTCCGACCTTCTTGTCTTGAAGTTCTGTTTTCCCTTTTTCGTCACCTCCAGCGTATGAAGTTGAACCAACAAAAACTAAACCTATAACTAGTAAAAATGCAATCCTTTTCATGCTGTCTATCTTATTCAATTACTTATGTACTTACCTGTTATTCGTCAGACATTGTCAATAACCATACCATTAGAAAACGAACACGGAATTGACAAAACAACCGATGCTATAATCGCTTGATATTGGCACCGATGGCGTTCAACCGAGCATCAATATTCTGATATCCACGGTCTATCTGCTCGATATTGTGAATCGTACTTTTTCCATCTGCGGACAGCGCTGCAATAAGCAACGATACTCCAGCTCGGATGTCTGGGCTGGTCATCTGTATTCCTCGCAAAGCTATTTGATGGTCCATTCCTATGACAGAAGCACGGTGCGGGTCGCACAAGATGATCTTCGCACCCATATCAATGAGTTTATCTACGAAGAACAGGCGGCTTTCAAACATCTTCTGATGAATGAGCACACTTCCTTTTGCCTGGGTGGCCACAACTAATACAATGCTCAATAGATCAGGTGTAAAACCTGGCCAAGGTGCATCTGCAATGGTGAGAATGGAACCATCTATGAACGATTCAATCGCATAATGTTCTTGAGAAGGAATGTAAAGATCATCGCCTCTCAACTCCATCTGAATTCCAAGCTTTTGAAATATCGTTGGAATAACACCAAGGTTGGGATAGCTTACGTTCTTAATCGTAATCTCTGATTTGGTCATAGCGGCCAAACCAATGAACGAGCCTATCTCAATCATATCTGGAAGACAACGATGCTCTGTTCCAGTCAAATAATCAACGCCATCAATAACGAGCAGGTTGGAACCGATGCCTGATATCTTGGCACCCATCCGAACTAGCATGTTACACAGCTGCTGGAGATACGGTTCACAAGCAGCATTGTAAATGGTGGTTCGGCCTTTTGCCAAAACGGCAGCCATCACAATATTTGCCGTTCCTGTTACCGAAGCTTCATCTAAAAGCATGTAGCAACCTTGTAGGTTACTTGCTTCAACTTTATAAAACTGCTCATCAGACAGATATTCGAACTTGGCGCCAAGCTTTTGAAAGCCGATGAAATGAGTATCAAGTCTTCTACGTCCGATCTTGTCGCCACCTGGTTGTGGGATATATCCCTTGCCAAATCGCCCAAGCATTGGACCAACAACCATGATAGAACCTCGAAGTCCAGAACCTTTCTTCTTGTACTCTTCTGAATGAAGATGTTCAAGATCTACATTATCGGCTGTAAACTCGTATGTGTCTTCTGAAAGTTGATTGACCTTTACGCCAAGATCGCGCAGAAGGTCAATAAGTTTATTCACGTCCCTGATATTGGGAATGTTTGAAATGGTCACTTTCTCTGGCGTGAGAAGCACAGCGCAGAGAATTTGAAGTGCTTCATTCTTGGCTCCTTGAGGAACCAATTCTCCCTTTAATCTGTTGCCGCCAATGATTTCAAATGATGCCATGATCAGGTTCTAGGATTTCTTCTACCAGTTTTCTTTTTCCTATTGTTCGTTCGGCCTTTTCTAGGACGATTCGGTTGGTTGCTCATTTGTTGCATTCCATCAACCAGATCGCGCGAGTGAGCCAATTCTGTATCGTCTGGCAAATTGATTTTCCCGCCAGACATGTCTCTCAAATTTTTGATGATGACACGGTTTTCAACAGAATCACGGTTCCAATTCAAATAAGCACGTTTCAAAATATTGGCAACGCCAACACCCATCTTCAAACGCTCTTGCTCATCTTCCACATCAGCCACCGTTTTGATCATCTGTTCCACGATTCGACCGTAATGACGAAATACAATTTCATTTTCAGGGTATGGAATCTTATCTGGACCTGTTTCAAAATCTTCACGAACTGGCTTAGGAAATGGAGAGTCAACGTCAAAATCAAAATCAGAAATGATGAACATATGATCCCAAAGTTTATGGGTCAAATCTTCATTTGCCTTTAAGTACGGATTTACCTGTCCCATTACCTTGATGATGGAATTGGCCGCCCGATTACGCTCGTTTTTATCTGCGAGTGTCTTGGCATATTCAATCATCTTCTGAATATTACGACCGTACTCAGGGATTTTCATCTCCTCTCTGGACGTATTGTATTCTATCTCAAATTCTAAACTCATGATCTTTGCTTATTCGTTCGCAAAATAAAGAAAGTAGTTGCCAAAAATGCGAAAGCCCCTCGAAAGGGGCTTTCATCATTTAACAAATATGATCAATATCTGTAATACTCCGGTTTGTACGGACCTTCTACCGTTACACCAATATATTTGGCCTGTTCTGCAGACAGCTCTTCAAGCTCAACTCCGATTTTGGCGAGGTGCAAGCGGGCAACTTTCTCATCTAAATGTTTTGGAAGCATGTAAACTTCGTTTTTGTATGCTGAAGCATTTGTCCAAAGCTCCAACTGCGCCAACGTTTGGTTGGTGAATGAGTTTGACATCACAAATGATGGATGTCCAGTAGCGCATCCAAGATTTACCAAGCGGCCTTCAGCAAGTAAGATGATATCATTCCCATCAACATTGTAAACATCAACCTGTGGTTTGACCTCATCTTTTGTACTACCGTAATTCTTATTCAACCAAGCTACATCAATCTCATTATCGAAATGGCCAATGTTGCAGACGATGGTCTTATCGCCCATCGCTTTAAAATGTTCGCCTGTTATAATGTCTTTGTTTCCTGTGGCAGTAACAACAATATCAGCACGTGAAATAGCATTAGCCATCGATTTTACTTCAAAGCCATCCATTGCAGCTTGCAATGCGCAAATTGGATCGATCTCTGTCACAATTACTCGAACTCCAGCTCCTCTCAAAGATGCGGCAGAACCTTTACCTACATCTCCGTAACCAGCAACAACAGCTACTTTTCCGGCCATCATTACATCGGTTGCTCTTCTGATAGCATCAACAAGAGATTCCTTGCATCCGTACTTATTATCGAATTTCGATTTAGTAACAGAATCGTTGATATTGATTGCTGGCATTGGAAGCGTACCGTTCTTAACACGCTCGTACAACCTGTGAACACCAGTCGTGGTTTCTTCCGAAATTCCTTTGATTCCGCTTACCAATTCTGGATATCGATCCAAAACCATGTTCGTAAGATCTCCTCCATCATCCAAAATCATATTCAATGGCTCTCCTCCTTCAAATGCAAAAAGGGTTTGCTCAATACACCAATCAAACTCTTCTTCGTTCAGACCTTTCCATGCAAAAACTGGAACTCCTGCGGCAGCGATAGCAGCTGCAGCGTGATCTTGTGTAGAGAAAATATTACAAGACGACCATGAAACCTGTGCTCCTAGATCAACCAACGTTTCTATAAGAACTGCCGTTTGAATGGTCATGTGCAAGCATCCTGCAATGCGAGCGCCTTTCAACGGTTTCGATGCACCGAATTCTTCGCGAAGCGACATCAGACCAGGCATTTCTGCTTCTGCTAATCGGATTTCTTTCCTGCCCCAAGAAGCTAAGGCGATGTCTTTTACCTTGAATTTCAATTGTTCTGTAGTATTACTCATCTATAGATTTTTCTGTTTAAAACGGTCACGAAGGTACTTCAAATCATGCACTTCGCCAATCATTAACCCAACAACTGAAGCATTTGTTGTGTTCAAAATGTTGTTATGACCTCTTAATTTGAATTTAGGATTCAGCGCATAAAGGCACTGTCAGAAATTCTATCTGAAAATGGTGATCGTACCAAGTTTACTGAATTGCTTTCCTGTATACCAAGTAAGATCAATTTGATACGAATAAGCTCCTTGTTGCACATCCTTTCCAGATCGCATTTCCTTGCCGTCCCAAAATTGAGTTACATCATATGTTTCCCAAATAAGCTTACCCCATCTGTCATATATCTGCAAGTGCCATTCAATAATGCCTTTTTGCTTGATTTCAAAGACGTCATTCACGCCATCGCCATTTGGCGTAAATGCTGTTTGAACGAAGAACGTTTCTTGTTCCCAAACTCTAAAAGGTATAGTTAGTGTATCAGGACATCCAAGTTCGTTCATTACGATCAACTGCACGGGAAACAAACCCGAATCTTGATATACGCCTACAGCGTCAAACTGATTATCTACGGTATAGCCGTTGCCGAAATCCCAAAAAGAAGAATCTTGAACTGAGAACATACTCGTGTTCCAAAACTCCATGGTTGTATCTGGCAACTGAAGCGCAACACTATCTGAATAGAAATCAGCAATTGGATGCGGTCGTACTTCCATGTAAATTTTGGCCGAATCTCTACAACCTGTAAATCTGTTGCTCACATACTGAGTCACTACGTACCAACCCGCTTCATCAAAAGTGTAAATGATGTCGTCAACCAATCTTCCATCCACAGAAATAATTGTGTCCTTATCACTGAAATGATAATCCCAATTTGTTATGTTAAGATTATCGTAAGAAGAGTCGTGAAACGCTATAGGCAAATCGGTACAAACAACGATGGTGTCAACTCCGAACCCAGCCACTGGAGATTCATTGACTTTTATCTCCATTGACTGTGCAATCGCCTGACACTGATCTTCGGAATAAACTGTCAAGTTGACTGTATATGTTCCAGGTTCGTTGAAATCGTGCGCAGGATTCTGAAGATCACTGGTATTAAACGTACCAGAGTTCGGATCTCCAAAATCCCATTCCCAAGAATAGGCATTGGTTGAATTGTCGTAAAATCTGATGGCAGATGAATCACAGACCACTGAATCAGTGACTACAAAGTCTGCGATAGGCACAACTAATGTTTCAATCAGATTAGGCATAACCAGAGTATCTGTAAACACACCATTGGACGCTGCTAGTGTGACAGAAAAAGGTCCAGCACCAATAAAAACATGTTGCGGATTTTGAACATTGGAAACCGGACTTCCGTCTCCAAAATCCCAAAGCCAAGTTGTTGGATTTCCAAAAGACGTGTCCGTAAAATCAACTGTAGTAAATCCACATTCAGGAGTTTCCACATATGTGAATCCAGTGTAAACGTATGGAGGAAGAATAATGGCCGCTGCAACGTCACATATTGCAGAACACCCAAAAGTGTCTGTTACTTCCACACTTGCGTTGTAAGTACCTGTTCCTCCATAGAGGTGCGAAGGGCTTTGGTCCGTTGCAGAACCACCATCGCCAAACTGCCAGAAATATGTAAACGGAGCCGTTCCCACAGAGACGTCCGCGTTGAAACCAGTTTCGGCTCCGAGGTAACTATCTGTCACATTACTGCAGTCAATCACTGGATTTTGGTGTTCAATTATAGTTATCACTTCAGAGTCGACCGTTGGCGAAGTCGGACATGGATAAGAACTTGCCATTCTAACTTTTACTTGATCACCATTATTGATGTTGCCTGGAGTAAATGATGGTCCCATTCCGCTGGACACACCATTCATAAACCATTCAAAAGAAGGACTGGTTCCGCCAGCATATGGCACAGCTCCGAACGTGATGGATTCACCCTCGCATATTTCAGTTGTTGTCGCAGTGATAAAAACATCCGGATCAACAACTGGCATAACCACAACATAATGTGTGTCTGGTTTGGCCCATCCGCAGCAAGGAGATTCTGTTTGTAGAGTGACCATGTAAGTTCCCACATCAGTATATGTGTGAGACGGTACTCCAAGAGTACTTGTATTACTCGGGCCAGAATTTGGATCACCGAAATTCCATCGATAGCCTAAAACGTTAAAGTTGATAGGCCAAGTGGAAGAAAAATTAACTACATCTCCAGGGCAAATTGTATCGACCGCTTGAATTGCTGGTAAGTATGGCAAGCCGTCTGTAAAAATATTTACAAAACCAGAGTGGAAATATGGAACTCCATTTGACACCATGGTAAGATCAAATGCACCCATGGATGTGTATTGCGCAGATGTACTCTGACCAACCGTATTCTGAGGAACCGTTGTTCCTTCATAGAACCATTCTATGATTCCGTTTGCATTAGTGGTGAAATAAATATCTGAATACGTACAACCAGTTGAACCCAATAACACATCTGGTTCAACATTAGCAGCCAAATGCGATTGTGCAACTTGTATTCCAGTAGGTTCTTGATACAATGGCAAACTTTCTCCTGACGCACCGTTTCCTCCGAATCCCCCATCACCTCCACGTGACCCCGCGCCTCCATTACCACCTGACGAACACGGGTTCGAGCCATCTGCTTGAGCCCCACCAACTCCTCCTTGTCCACCTAAGCCTCCCATCCCTCCTGGAAACCCTCCTGCTCCACCAATTCCTGGGGATCCTGGATACAAAACACAATCATTGAGCACTCCACCGGCCCCATTATTCGTTATGTAGATAGGGAATGAACCTCCACCCCCGCCACCGCTAGTTCCTCCGTAACCACCTTGACCACCCTCGCCTCCACCACCTCCACCTGGTCCAGTGCCTGGGTCTGCAAACAAAAATCCAGTTCCTCCAGAACCACCTCCGCCTCCGCCACCTCCGCCAGAACCAGATTCGCCCACCTCTCCGGTGTATCCATGACCAGGAGTGAAAAACCCACTTGAATGAGACGATACACCATCCAGTCCATTAGCACCATCCGCACCGGTTAACAGACCATTAATGCCATTGACACCGTTACTTATAACCCCACTATTACAATCTCCTAAAAAGCCACAAGGATCGTTGAACAAATAATAAAATCCTTGACCTGCATTTCCACCAGCTCCAGGCGCAGTTCCCGCACCAGGTAGCCCGATCGTTCCCGGGTAACCATCAGCCCGATTGAATAGACTGAAAGTTTCTCCTTCTTGTCCTCCATCGCCTCCATTTCCACCTGCACAAACACCACCTGACCATCCATTACCGCCAGCACCACCAGCCCTTGGTGCATTGCTACAATTCGCTCCATTTTGACCAGCTAAACCGTCAGCTCCATTAGCGCCTGAATTCCCAGGAACGCCTTCAATACCATCACCTGCATCACCAGTGGTCACTCTTATCCTATCCAACGAATAATCAGAGCAACCATTTATATAAATGCCACAAACTGAACCGCTAGAAACAGATGCATCATCAACTTCCACTGAAATATCGTGAAGATGGAAATCAGCAATATTTATTGCCGCTAAAGCAATTGCAGAATATGGATATCCAACAGAGATTGAAACAGAAGTTGGTGGTGGCGGTGTTGGAGGAACGTTACCATCTCGATGAATTACAGTAGGAATATTATTCGACTTAATCCATGTGCTCGGGTCGTAGCTTCCATCGATAGTGACCCCGTTAACCAAAAATAATGTATCCGAAATAGGATAAGTTCCCTGAGCCATTCGAATCTGATTGATTCCAGGACCAACTAAACTCAAGGCATTCTGTATACTTGTGGGGGCAGCTTTTGTCCCGCTTCCAGAACCGTTAGGTGAAACATAGATGATGTCGCACTCTTGAGCCTTTCCTAAAAAGGAAATCAACATCAAACTAAGCGAGACTATCTTTCTTAACATCAACCTACTTAATTACAACGAACTGATGTGACTGAGTGTGTTCGTTCACTTCCATCACCAAGACGTATGTCCCAGCTTGAAGTTGTGCCAGATCGAAACGAATTACGTTTAATTCTTGAGCCAATTGAATTACATCAGTCAACACTGATTTCCCAGAAATATCCAAGATATTCCAGCTCAAACGTTCAGATTTCTTGGCAAAAACATTTGCAACCATCCAATCTTTAACCGGATTGGGATAAATAATTGCCGAAAAATCATCAGCAAATTCTTCAATTCCAACATTGACTGATGAAGGTATTGAAATGCTATCGGTGCATCCATAAAGATTGGTCACCCAAAGAGTCACATTAAAAACGCCATTTGTGTTGAAGATGTGGATTGGGTTCTGTTCTGTACTAGTGTTCAAGCCTGAAGCAGGATCATCGAAATTCCAGAACCAACTATCAGCAAACAAGGAGTTATCAGAAAATTGAACGGTATCACTTCCACTTTCAGGATTTATCTCATAATTCTGAAAATTAGCAATCGGGCTTGGTGACACTTGAACTTGGCTAAAAACAGCGCTTGAATCATTACCACTTCCAGAGTAGACCCAAAGTGCAACATCATACGTTCCAGCCGCCAGATAAGTATGCGATGGATTGACCTCAACCGAACCACCACCATCACCAAAATCCCAAAAATTCGTAACTGCATTTTCGCTCAAATTCGTGAATTGCACTGTAAAAGGAGCGCAGCCCGTTAATGTATCAGCAACAAAATCAGCAGAGATATTCGGTGAAATGGTCATAAACGTTTGGCAAGAAACAGAACATCCCAAAGAATCACGAACATCAACCGTAGCAGTGTAAACACCAGGATTCTGGTAAATGTGCTGCACGGTTTCACCGAATCCGAGTGAACCATCACCAAAAGACCAATAGTATTCAAATGGTGCTAATCCACCACTTGTAACGGCAACTTCAAAATAGGTCGGTTCGGAAGAGACAAATGAATCTACAGAACAAGTTACGATTGGAGGAGGGATCACATTGACACTAATGCTATTGGTCAAAACTGTTTCGCCCGATGCGCAACCTAGTGACGAAGTCACTTCACAACTAACTGCATCTCCATTTTGAAGAAGTGCAGTAGTAAAGACTGGAGAATTTCCGCCTGAAGGAACTCCATTTACCATCCATTGATAATTCGGTGTTTGACCGACATTCTGAGCAGTGGCAGTAAAGGTCACAGAAGTGGTCTCGCAAACCGTGTTGGTGGTATCAGCAAACTGGGTTTGAATAGCAGCCGCAGGCAAAACAATAGAATCTACAGTAATCATTACCGTATCAGTGAAAGATTGCCCGCAACACTCAGTCTCCGTTGTCAATGTAAGTTCGTAAACGCCAGCAGAATCGAAGACCAATCCAAGTAGATTATAGTAGTTTGGGCCGTTATATGTAACTGTATCTCCTTCTATATTTCGCAACTGCCATATATAGTTATTGGCCGAAATAGAACTATTGAAATCAGAAACGTCTCCTTCGCATAGTTGGGTCGGTCCAGTTTGAATTTGAGGGTCAAGAGCAGGAACCACTGCATGGATATCAACGAAATCTGTATAAGTAAATGCAATTCCATTAACTACCAGCGTGAAGGTCTTGAACCCTGGTGTGGAAAAGCTCGTTACAGCTTCTTGCCCAAATGCAGAGGTTGGGTTTGCCCCAGCCCCAAAGAACCACTGCAATGTTCCTGATGCATCCGTACTAAAGGTTACCGGTGCATTCGTGCAACCACCGAATTCAACTGTGACTGCTGGTTGCGAGAGGCCATATATGTTCTGTAATACCAATGGTTGACCACCAGGATGTTCGTAGAGTTCTTCAGTGACCCCGTCAGACCCTTTGCCACCTTGACCTCCTTGACCACCTTGACCACCAGCGCCTCCTGACCCTCCTGCACCTATGTAACAAGCGGTGAAAATAGAACCACCTTCACCACCAGCTCCACCTTGTCCACCAAATCCACCTACACCACCGTTACCACCGATTCCTGCAAGACCAGATTCTAATTCACAATCCTTTAGAACACCATTAAACCCATTATTCCACACGAACATTCCGTACGAACCTCCAGCTCCTTGTCCTCCGCCTCCTCCAAGACCTCCGCTTCCACCTTCACCACCACCACCACCACCAGCGCCAGTTCCATTCCTGTTTTCTGGAATCGTATCGTCAATCGGCCACGGGATGTATGCATAAAACTGCCCTCCATATGAGCCACCTCCGCCTCCGCCTCCGCCTCCAGCAGCATTCCCACCTACCAAACCTGCTGTACCAGAACCAGGAGTGAAGAATCCGCTTAGGAAACTATAACTGCCAGGAACCCCTGCTAAACCGTCAAAACCATCAGAACCATCCCCTCCAAATTCACCATCATTGGCAGGAGTTCTATCGCATGAGGTGGACAAAACCGCTGTGAAATTTTCTTGACCGCCTGTACCTGCATAACCAGAACTTGGGCCTTGCCCATCTTCTCCTGGATAACCTGGGAATGCATCTCCTCCTGCTGGAAACGAATATGTTCCTCGTTCACCTCCATCTCCACCATCTCCACCAGTGTTGCTACCAGGAAAAGAACAGCAGCCACCATTACCGCCAGACCTATTACCCCAGGAATGCTCTTCTCCAGTTTGTCCTGGTTCTCCGGGAGCGCCTGAGATTCCCAAAGCGCCAGGCGCACCTGGGTTTCCACTTCCTCCATTTCCAGCAATTATATCGCATCGGACAATCTGGTAATCAGAACAATTATTCAGATATACACCATAGGTTGTAACCCCTTGTCCAAGGGCATTGCTCGTACGAATGGTAATATCTTGAATTCTAAAATTGGACTGACCAATACACGAAATTCCGATTAAACGTGGCGGGCCAACTTGAAAATTAGACTGATCACGATAAATTGTCGTGATGGCAGAATTATCTTTTATCCAATTCGAATTGAATCCTCCGATAAGCTGAGCATTACTTGGCATATTAAGCGCATTCGAAATCACGTAAGTGCCCGACTGCAAGTAAACCTTATCGGCATTGCCACCAATCATACTCAATCCTGTTAGAAGGTCGACTGGATCATCCGCTGAACCTGATCCGCTTGCGGAACCAGAAACAGCAACATGAATAATATCTGAAAACTGACTGGTACCCAAACCAGTACAGGTCTGTGCTGAGGCATTCTGTAACCACACGACACAAACGAGCACCAATATTATTGACACTGACCTGAACAAGATATTTCGCTGCTTATTTAAACGCATGAAAAATGCTGCCGCAATTTCGACAATGGTTCGAGTTTATCCAAACACTAACTATCGCCATATCAACAATGTTTTAAACGGTAAGTTCTAAGATTGGTTGCCGAGATGATTTGATCATTATAATTTAAGTCAGCATTACATGATATGATCATCGAAAAACACAACAAAAACCATGTTCATTCCTTAAGTTTGCAAATCGAAACATGGAAGTACTGAACCATCTTCATACAGCCAAAGCAAAAGACCAAAAGCTCTTTTCGCTTCTTATTGACCCTGATAAGACAGGCGGAAATGAACTGGAGCGCACCGCAATTGCAGCACAAAACGCAGGCGTTGACATGTTTTTTGTAGGCGGAAGTCTATTAGTAAGCAATACACTTTTCGACTGTATTCAGATTATCAAGGCAAACTGCAATATTCCTGTTGTTCTATTTCCAGGTGATAACATGCAGGTCGTTCCAAATGCTGATGCGATTCTACTTTTATCGGTGATTTCGGGAAGAAACGCTGAAATGCTGATCGGAAAGCACGTGGTGGCTGCGCCCATGTTGAAAAATAGCGGATTGGAAATTATCCCGACCGGTTATATGCTAATCGACAGCGGAAGGCCGACCACCGCTTCATACATGAGCAACACCAATCCGTTGCCACATGATAAAGATGATATTGCCGCCTGCACTGCCATGGCTGGAGAAATGCTCGGTATGAAAACCATCTTTATGGATGGCGGAAGTGGTGCGTTGAATTCCGTTTCTGAAAGTATGGTGAAACGCGTGGCTGAACATGTGGATGTGCCGATAATTGTAGGTGGCGGATTGAAAACGCCCGAAATGGCCAAAGCCCGTTTTGATGCTGGAGCAACCGTTGTTGTTGTTGGCAATGCGATTGAAAAAAACGGATCGCTGCTCGCAGAAATGGCCAGCGCCAGATTCTAAAAAATGCAAGTTACACTCGAAATAACGATGTATCCGTTGACAGACGGCTACAAAGAAGCCGTCAAGGATTTTCTTCGCAGGCTTAATAAGTTTGAGCACGTTGAGGTCATTACAAATGGCGTAAGCACGCAGGTTTTCGGTGAGTATGATGAAGTGATGACAGCGTACTCGGAAGCTCTCAAACCGTCAATGGAATCAGGTATTGCAATTGCTGTGGTATCGAAGATCATCAACACACATTTGCCGCCCGACCGCTGGGATACCAGCCAATGGACATAAACCGTTGATGGTTTTATCGCAACTATTTTCAAAAAGCTTTTGGACTTCTGAACGGATTTACGAATCGGTCGCTGTTGTCTCGAGTTTTCTTTACACTCTTCTTTATATACGAGGAAGCGCATGGTGCTGGCTTTTCGCGTTTGTAGGTGCTTCCATTTTCACGTATCTGTGCTACGAGAAACGCATTTTTGCCGAAAGTTTTCTCCAGTTTTTTTATGTGGTTATGGCCATTTATGGTTACGTAACGATGAATGCTAAATGGCAAACCATCGTTTGGAGCTGGCAGACGCATGCTACTTGGATTGCAATTGGCACTGTTGGAACTTTTGCCAGTGCTTATCTATTGAGAAAATTCACTTCGGCAGAAATGGTCTTGGAAGATTCATTCACCACCGTTTTCAGTTTGATTGCAACTTGGGTGATGGTGAATTATGTACACGAAAATTACCTTTATTGGATCGCGATCGATCTTGTGTCCATTCATCTTTACTGGAAGCGCGAACTTTACTTTGGATCAGCCCTTTATTTCGCATATACCATATTAGTTACTGCCGCGTATTTCGGATGGATGTAAAGCAGGTCATAGCCATTGTTGGCCCAGAAAGCACAGGAAAAACCACTTTAGCCAATGACCTGTCCAACCACTTTTATGGCGATGTTATTCCTGAATTTTCGCGTCAATTCCTCGATTCCAAAAATGAATCTTACCAAAAAGATGACCTTTTTACCATCGCGCAAAAACAGCTCGAATTAGAAAAAAAGCACTTTGCAGAATCCAATGGACCGTTTTTCTGCGACACGGATATTTTGGTGATCATGATATGGCATCAGTTCAAATACGGAAGCGTTGACACAAGGATTGAGGAATTATTCCATCAGCAAGTACCTAGAACATACCTTCTTACATACCCCGATCTTATTTGGGAACCGGATCCTTTGCGCGAAAACCCGAACGATCTGATGCAGCTTTTTAACGAGTATGAAACAGCCCTCAAAAAAATTGGAGCTGAATACTACGTTGTAAAAGGATCAGGAGACAAAAGACTGAAGGCTGCATTACACATCATCAGTCAAATGAAATTGGCTTAATTTGGTTGCATGAGTTTATCGGCAACTTTCGAAAAAGCATTTAAAACTTTACTTCCGGCACCATTTACAATAGCCGTGGTGCTTACCATCATCACGATGGTTTTGGCTGTTGGTCTGACCGATTCTACTGCAACGGGATTTGGAAGACTAACCGAAATTCTCGGCTTTTGGGAACAAGGACTTTGGAATGCACCGTTGATGGTATTTGCCATGCAGATGATGCTGATGTTGGTTCTCGGTCATGCTCTAGCGCTAACGAAACCTGTCGATTCCATCATCCGCTTCGCTACAAAATATTGCAACACCACAGCAAATGCAGCAGCCATCGTAACGCTGCTTACCATTTTAGTTGCACTGTTCAATTGGGGCTTGGGATTGATATTCGGAGCCATTTTAGCACGAAAAGTTGGCGAACATGCTGCGAGAAATGACATCAACCTGAATTACCCGCTCATTGGTGCAGCTGGATATTCCGGATTGATGGTGTGGCACGGAGGTATTTCTGGTTCTGCGCCTATAAAAGTGGCTGAGCAAGGTCACATTACATCTTTAATGAAAGACATCGTTTCACCAGAACAATTGTCGCTTTTGCCCGATCACATCTCTTTTTCTGAGACCGTTTTCGGACCAATGAATCTGACAGCTACACTCTTAGCCATTTTCATTCTCCCGCTCTTCATGTATTTTCTTGGCAAACGATCTAAAAGCGGGAACTTCCTGCCTATTCCTAGTTCAAAAACTCACTTGGAAACCATTGATATTGTTGGTGCAGAGCGTTTGGATCACTCCAAGATTTTCGCGAGCATTATCGGATTGACAATTGGTGGCTATTGCGTTTTCATCGCCATAAGAACATTCCCAAGCGCTGGTTTTAGTTTTATCAATCCGAACTTCATCAATTTGCTGCTTTTAGGTTCTTGCGTATTACTTCACCGCAGCTTCTTCAAATTTCTGAAAGCCATTGACGAAGCCATCGGTGGCGCATCTGGCATTCTCATTCAGTTTCCGCTTTATTTCGGCATTATGGGAGTAATGAACAGTTCGGGGCTGGTACATTCGTTCTCAGATTTTTTTGTGCGCATTTCAGATCAGACCACCTTTCCCATCTTCACCATGATAAGTGCAGGAATCGTAAATGTTTTCGTTCCGAGCGGTGGCGGGCAGTGGGGCGTACAAGGGCCGATCATTCTGCAAGCTGCCGTTGAGTTAGGCGCCAACATTCCCAAAAGCATCATGGCATTGGCTTACGGAGATCAACTCACCAATATGCTTCAACCGTTTTGGGCTCTGCCACTATTGGGAATAACAGAACTTAAAGCGAAGGAAATTGTACCTTATACCGTTGCATTAATGGGGGTAGGATCTGTGATATTCCTAATTGTGCTGCTGATGTTTTAATTACACAGAGATTCAATAGAGATTTTGAGATGCACAGAGTGTCGACAAAAATGCAATATGAGAAAATGTGCTGCTGATGTTTTTAATTGCACAGAGATTCAATAGAGATTTTGAGATACACAGAGTGTCGACAAAAATGCAATATGAGAAAATGTGCTGCTGATGTTTTTAATTACACAGAGATTCAATAGAGATTTTGAGATACACAGGGAGTCGTTAAAAAATGAATAATGGGAAAATTTGAACATTCTGACGATTCTGAACTGACCGGATTAATTATCGGAGCTGCCATTGAAGTGCATCGCGAATTGGGACCTGGTTTATTGGAATCAGTCTATCAAACCTGTCTGATAATGGAATTGGAAAACTTGGGGCTAAATCTAAAAACCGAAGTGAAAATGCCTGTTAATTACAAAGGCATTGAGTTGGACCAAGGATACAGAATCGATATTCTTGTGGAAGACAAAGTGGTGATTGAACTCAAAACGGTTGAAAAACTAACCGATGTTCACACAGCACAAATTCTCACTTACATGCAACTTGGTGGATTTCCTCTTGGATTACTCATCAATTATAAGGTCAAATACTTGAAAAATGGAGTGAAACGATTTGCTTTATGACACTAAACTCTGTGCTTCTCATTTCCTCAACTTATCTCTGTGTAAAGCAATCGTCCAGTGAAACTACAATTGACCAATTTCCTTAAAACACTTGGCCCGGGAATCCTATTTGCGAGCACCGCCATTGGCGTTTCGCATTTGGTGCAAAGCACGCGGGCCGGAGCTGATTATGGATTTGCGCTTGTAGGTTTCATCATAGCTGCCAATCTGTTCAAATATCCCTTTTTTGAATATGGAAGTCGCTACGCAAACGCCACTGGCGAAAGCTTGATTGACGGCTATAAACGTATCGGAAAATGGATGCTGTGGCTCTATTTTGCAATCACAATCGTCAGCATGCTATTTGTATCTGCTGCCGTTGGCGCAGTGACTTCCGGTTTCCTTCAAAATCTGTTTGGAATAACTTCTTGGGGCGTTTATGCCACAGGAGGATTATTCGCGGTCTGTGTTGGAATTCTAGCAAGTGGCAAATATGGACTATTGGACAAAATCACAAAAGTGATCGGTGCTGTGCTCTTTATTTCAACCGTTTTCGCATTCTTTCTAGCGCTAGCCAAAGAGCCAAATCCGCAATTACCAGATTTCGTTCCACCAAGTATTTGGAGCGAAACAAGCATCCTTTTCATCATAGCGTTGATGGGTTGGATGCCCACAGCGATTGACCTGAGCGCGTGGAATAGCCTTTGGACATTGGAACGGATCAAGCAGTCAGGCTACAAACCCACCCTGAAAGAAACCCTTGCCGAATTCAATTTGGGCTATTTGATTTCGGCCGTACTGTCCATATGCTTTGTAACCCTTGGCTCATTCATGCTTTATGGCTCGGGAACAGAACTACCGAACAGCAGCGGAGAATTTGCCAATGCTGTTGTAGGATTGTACACAAATTACATTGGCGATTGGAGCTATCTGATCATTGCAACGGCTGCATTCAGCATCATGTTCGGCACCTGCATAGCCGTTTTTGATGGATTTTCACGCAGTTTTGAACGAACAATTGAGCTCCTTTTTCTTCCTAACGATCAGAATCTCGGCTCGAAAAAAGCATACAACGCATCGTTAGCCGTTATCGCCATAGGCGCTTTCATGGTTATTTTCCTTTTTGGAAAACACATGAAAGTGTTGGTTGATCTGGCCACGTCCATCAGTTTCCTTATTGCTCCGGTAATTGCCATTGTCAATTTTCGCTTGGTAAGTGGGAAATTCGTTCGAAAAGAATTTCAGCCTGGTCTTTGGCTCAAAGTGCTCAGCTTGGCAGGAATCGTATTCCTAACTGGTTTCGCCATTTGCTTCATTGCCATCGAATTCATTTGATTCTTCCGTTTTTTTCCACGTAACTTTGCCGCCATCAGGGGTGCCCAGAAAATCTGCGGCTGAGATCATACCCTTTAACTTGATCCAGGTAATGCTGGCGGAAGAAGATGAAGAAATTATTTCTATTGCATGCGCTTGTCCTTAGCGCTTTACAAATTCAGGCTCAGACAATTTCAGGAACGGTTTACGCTGCAACGGATAGCACTGCTATCCTAGGTGTGAATGTGCTTGTAGCTGGAACATTCAGTGGAACGGTTACCGATAGCGAAGGCAATTTCAGGTTGATCTACGGCAAAGCCGATTCCGTGAAACTTCAATTCAGTTTCATTGGTTTTGATGCTGCGGAGATTTCGGTTTTGGCTAGTCAGGAAACACGCCACCAGTTCTACTTGAATCCTACATCGTATCAAAAAGATGAAGCCGTGGTTGCATCCACACGTGCCAATCGCAATACTGGAATGGCTTATACCGAAGTGGATGCGAAAACCATCAAGCGAGGAAATTTCGGTCAGGATATTCCACAATTGTTGGAATTGGAACCAAGTGTTGTCTCTACATCCGATGCTGGTGCTGGCGTTGGTTATACGGGAATCCGAATCCGCGGTACAGATCCAACACGGATCAATGTAACGCTGAACGGAATTCCTGTCAATGATTCAGAATCTCACGGAGTGTTTTGGGTAAATATGCCTGATCTGAGCTCAAGTTTGAACAATATCCAAGTTCAACGAGGCGTGGGAACAAGTAGCAATGGTGCCACTGCTTTTGGAGCCAGTTTGAACATGCAGACCAACACACTTAATAAGAAGTGGTATGTGAATCTGGTGAACGGCTATGGTTCCTTCAACACATGGCGACATACCGTTGCCGCTGGTTCTGGACTCATCGCCAACCGATTTACAATTGATGCCCGTTTGAGCAGAATTTCTTCGGATGGGTATGTAGACCGAGGAAGTTCCAGCTTGTGGTCTGCATACGCATCAGCAGCATATCATGGAAAGAAAACGTTGATTCGTTTTAATGTCATCAGCGGTTTGGAAAAGACCTATCAATCTTGGTACGGAACTCCTGAATCGAGAGTAAATGGCGATACAGCTGGCATGAACGCCTACGTTGCTCGAAACTACCTTTCACCAGCCGATTCTGCTAACCTGCTGAATAGTGGACGGACGTATAACTATTATATGTACCCAAATCAGATCGATCATTATCAGCAAACGCATTATCAGCTGATCATGTCTCACGAGTTCAGTCGCGAGTGGACCTTCAACCTAAATGGGCATTACACACGTGGCCGCGGATATTATGAAGAGCAGCGCTTGGGTGATAATTTGGCCGACTACGGTTTGGAGAACCAAATTATTGGAAACGATACGGTGACTACGGCCAACATCATCAGAAGACGTTGGCTGGACAACCATTTTTATGGTTTCACTTTCAGTATCAATTATACTTCAGGCAAACGGTTTTCTGCAACATTCGGTGGCGCATGGAACCAGTACCACGGCAAACATTTCGGAGAAGTTATCGGCACTGATCTGGCCGTATACCAGAACATCGACCATCGGTATTACGAGAACAATGCGAGCAAAAACGACATCAATGTATATGTAAAGGCCACGTATTTCGTGCATCCAAAAGTGAGCTTGTTCGGAGATTTTCAGCATCGCACTATTGAGTACAGTTTTGTTGGTCCGTATGCTGAATTGTTTGGAGATGTGACTGTGCAGAAACAGACATTGAACTGGCACTTCTTCAATCCGAAATTCGGGATCAATTACGACCTGAACAGCCGCAATCGTTTTTATACTTCGTTTGCCATGGCAAACCGCGAACCTGCACGAACAGATATTGTAGAAAGCACACAGCTATCGCGCCCAAGCAGCGAAACACTTTACGATTGGGAGCTCGGATACGAACGTAAAGCCCGAAAATATTCTGTTGGATTAAACGCTTATTGGATGGTTTACCATAATCAGTTGGTGCTGACTGGAAGCATAAACGATGTAGGCTCATACACCCGTCAAAATGTAGATTGGAGCGACCGCTACGGAATTGAATTAATGGGAACTTGGAACATCCTCAAAAACCTGAACATTTCTGGAAACTTCACTTGGAGTCAAAACAAAATCTGGGATTTTACAGAATACGTGGATGATTACGACAACGGTGGACAAGTGGCCATTCATCACGGCCTGACAGATATTGCGTTTTCCCCCAATTACATTGCTGCCGCCAACCTGACCTACGAACCCATCAAGAACTTGAGCGCATCATTCATTACAAAATATGTTGGCAAGCAATTCCTAGATAATACTTCGAGCAAAGACAGAATGCTTGACGCCTACGTAGTGAACAACATCCGATTGAACTACAGCCTTAGTTGGAAGTTCTTTAAGGAAATTGGAGTTGGTGTTCAGTTAAACAACATCTTCAATCAGCTTTACTCATCAAACGGTTACACGTTCTCTTACATTTATGGCGGTCAAACCACTACAGAGAACTTCCAATATCCGCAGGCTGGCTTCAACTTCATGACCATGCTGACGTTGAAGTTCTGATCAGATTGTCCTTATAATTGGTGTATGAATGTTGGATTTGTAAAATCGCCCATCGGTTGGCTCAAGATAACCCAAGAAAACGGAGCCCTTTCTGAAGTACATTTCGTAGATGATGACGCGAATAATTACGCGGAACCAACAGATGGAATTCTCAAAGTCTGTTCGTTGCAGTTGACAGAGTACTTCGAGGGAAGAAGAACAGTATTCGATATTCCATTAGCACCAATAGGAACGGATTTTCAAAAAACCGTTTGGAAAGAGCTGCAAAGCATTCCGTTCGGGAAAACCATTTCTTACATGGATATGGCAAAACGTTTGGGCGACCCGAAAGTGATTCGCGCTGCAGGAACGGCTAACGGCAAAAATCCGATCGCGATAATAATTCCCTGCCATCGGGTAGTTGGAAGTGATGGAAGTTTGACTGGATATGCTGGAGGATTAAAACGGAAGCAGTGGTTGCTTGAACACGAAAGTGCCCAAACCGCACTTTTTTGAACGCGAAAACGAGAAACGTGAAAATGATCTCAGATCACCTTTTTCTTCAGGTAATACGTATTGAGTTGCATGCCAGCCTCAGAAGATTCTGTTGCTGACTGAATGGTATAACCATGAGACAGGAAATCTGTCAGTTTCTGCTTCAAAACCAAGTCACCATTTCCGAGTTCCGTATCAGTGACTTTTACTTCATCAAGCTTCCCCAGTCCTTTTGATACAAAGACCACTGGCTTTATTTGAAACTTCTCGTTGATCGGTTGAATGACCCGAACAATGGCCAAACTATCATTCTTGCATTCTGGAGCTGGTCCGCCAGACCATGAACCGAACAAAATCCAAGCTGCGAATATGGAGAAGACAACCAACGATCTGAGAGAGGAATTTCCCATGGGTTTGAATTTGCGCTTGAAAGTAGAAAATGTCTACGCAAATAACAAGCAACCACTAGTTGCCGCAATTGCAGTGACTGTCCATTTGAACCTTCACATTTGGCAATAGAATCTTAATATCTTCCTGCTCCGATTGGGTCATCACGATCACGCGAAGATCGATCTCTTCGAGTGCATACATTTCGGCCACAGAACCCGGCAAACGTGTGATATTGTTGCTCCACATATCTAAATACCTCAATTTCTTGAGGTTTCCTATCTCCATCGGTAACGACTCCAATTCGTTCTGATTGATGATCAATTCCTGAAGGTTTTCGAGTTCACCGATCTCTGCTGGAAGCGACACGATTTTGTTTTTATAAAGAATGAGCTTTTTAAGATTTTTTAACAAACCGACCGACTTCGGAATCTCCGTCAAGCGATTCTTACTCAGATCCAGCCACTGCAGATTTGGAAACGCGGTGAATACTTCTGGCGGAACTTCGCGGAGCCTGTCCTTTAGTTTTAAACTGTAGACGCTATCTCGCGGAGCGGCAAGTGCCTCTTCGAGCGAGGTATATTGGTAGATCTCCGTTTCGAGGGCTTCTAGATTCCAATTCTGAGATGAAACAGAACTGCTTGCAAGACAAAATAAGAGCAGCAGAAAAATCCTCATAGCATGGCTTCTGCAAGATTCCTATCAATGATCAGTCGCTCTTTCAGCTGCTCCACGTTTTCAAATTTTATTTCGTCCCTGATTCGATCTTTCAGCAGGAGTGTCAACCCTAGACCATAAAGATCATGGTCGAAGTTAAAGATATTGACTTCAATCCGCCTTTTGGTTCCTTCAACGGTTGGACGCATGCCGATATTGAGCATGCCTTTGAATTTCTTTCCATTCACCAACACGAAACAAGCGTAAACGCCATTTGCTGGCACCACCTTCAATGGGTCGTTTATATGGATATTGGCCGTTGGAAATCCGAGTTCTCTACCGAGCTTATCGCCATGAATTACGGTTCCTGAAAGTTGGTAAGGATATGAAAGGTACTTTTCGGCTGTGGCTACATCGCCATCTTGAAGTGCCTTTCTGATCTTAGTGGAACTCACTGCCACATCATCCACGTCTTGAACAGAAATTTCCTCTACCTGAAAACCGTATAACGGTCCAGACTCACGCAAATGCTCGAAGCTTCCTTCGCGGTTGCGGCCAAAATGATGGTCGTAGCCAATTACCAGTACAGAAGTTCCGAGTTTATCTACCAGAATATCACGGATAAAATCCAAGGATGTGATCCGTGAAAACTCTCTTGTAAAAGGATGAATGATGAGATTCTGAATTCCTGCATCTTCCAACAACTGAATCTTCTCGTTCATGGTGGTGATGAGTTCCAAGCCGTGATCGTCTGGAAAAAGAACCATGCGCGGATGCGGATGAAAGGTAAGTAGCACACTTTCACCGTCCACTTTTTGGGCAACTTCGTTCAAACGGTCGATGATCTTTCTGTGGCCAAGATGAACGCCATCAAAGGTTCCTGTTGTAACAACCGCAGCTTTGACTTTCTGGAATTCGCTTATGGAATGGTAAACCTTCAACTGTTCTGTTTGGGGCGACAAAAATATCCAAATAAGTAGGTACGGCTTAGAGACGTCCGCGCTTTCGAAGAAAGGACAACTGAAGCAACCTGACTTGGAGATGGATATTGCCACGGAATTCCCGAAAAGAATTCCTCGCAATGACGTTAGCTAGATGCACCGCGTGAGGGATGGGAGCGGCATCCTTTTTTGCTTTCGGGCAAAAAAGATAGAGCGTACAGCCCGACCCCTTGCGCAGCTTGGGGACACGCCCAAAACACTTGATTTTGAATTGAAATTTAACAGGTTATCAAGGCTTGTCAACATTTTTTAAACATGCCTTGTTCAAGCAGAACGAAAGACCTACTTTCGCAGTCCGAAAAACGAGCCTTTTTAATACGGTATAAAACAACTTATAAATGTCAGCTCTAACAGGTAAAGTAGCTCAGATCATTGGTCCAGTTTTGGACATCAGCTTTGACAATAGCAATGGAGAACTTCCAAAAATTCTGGATGCACTTGAAGTAACTCGTCCAGATGGACAAGTTGTAACACTTGAGTGCCAACAACACGTGGGTGAGAACACCGTTCGTGCCATTGCAATGGATTCTACAGACGGTTTGAGCCGTGGAACTGAAGTTCGCGCTTTGGGTGCTCCTATTTCAATGCCAATTGGAGAGCAGGTTTACGGTCGTCTTTTCAACGTGGTTGGAGACCCGATTGATGGAATGGCTGACTGCGATAAAACTGGTGGTTATCCAATTCACAAGGCTCCACCAAAATTTGAAGAGCTTTCTACTGCAACTGAGGTTCTTTTCACTGGAATCAAGGTAATTGACCTTATTGAGCCTTATGCAAAAGGTGGTAAGATCGGTTTGTTCGGTGGTGCTGGTGTTGGTAAAACCGTACTTATTCAGGAGTTGATCAACAACATTGCCAAAGGACACGGTGGTCTTTCTGTGTTTGCAGGTGTTGGTGAAAGAACACGTGAGGGAAATGACCTTCTTCGTGAAATGATTGAGGCTGGTATCATCGATTATGGTGATGCTTTCCGTCATTCAATGGAAGAAGGTGGATGGGACCTTTCTAAGGTTGACCCAGAAACATTGAAAAAATCGAAAGCAACGTTCGTATTCGGACAGATGAACGAGCCTCCTGGGGCACGTGCTCGTGTTGCTCTTTCAGGATTGACAATTGCTGAGTATTTCCGTGATGGAGATGAGAAATCAGGAGGTCGCGACATCCTTTTCTTCATCGACAACATTTTCCGATTTACACAAGCAGGTTCTGAGGTTTCGGCTCTTCTTGGTCGTATGCCATCTGCGGTAGGTTACCAACCAACATTGGCAACTGAGATGGGATTGATGCAAGAGCGTATCACTTCAACTAAACGAGGGTCTATTACATCTGTGCAGGCGGTTTACGTACCTGCGGATGACTTAACTGACCCTGCACCAGCAACTACTTTCTCTCACTTGGATGCTACCACGGTACTTTCTCGTAAGATCGCTGAGTTGGGTATCTATCCTGCGGTTGACCCATTGGATTCAACTTCACGAATCCTTATGCCTTCTGTTGTTGGTGATGAGCACTACAATACGGCACAAAGAGTAAAAGAAACGCTTCAGCGTTACAAAGAACTTCAGGATATCATTGCCATCCTTGGTATGGATGAGCTTTCTGAAGAAGATAAATTGATCGTTAGTAGAGCAAGACGTGTACAACGTTTCCTTTCTCAACCATTCCACGTGGCAGAGCAGTTCACCGGACTGAAAGGTGTGCTTGTTGATATTGCTGATACCATCAAAGGTTTCAACATGATCATGGATGGTGAAGTAGATGAATACCCAGAAGCAGCTTTCAACTTGGTAGGAACTATTGAGGAAGCAATTGAGAAGGGTAAGAAATTGATGGCAGAGGCGTAAATCGGTTAATGGTTATTGGTTAACAGTTAACCGGAATCCAATAACCCCAATAACTCAATAACCCAGTAACGATGACCCTTGAAATAGTAACACCAGAAGAAAAGATCTACGAAGGAGAAGTACGTCACGTACAACTTCCTGGAAAAGAAGGTCTTTTCGGCATACTGAACAATCACGCTCCTATCGTTTCGACCCTTGTAAAAGGAAGAGTGAAAGTGGAAGCAGCTGATGGTGACATCCAATATTTCGATATAGCTGGAGGAGTTGTTGAGATGAACAACAATAAGGTGATCGTTCTTGCTGAGAAGTAATCTTACTATTGAATAAAACAATTAAAAGCCCTGTTCGTTTTCGAATGGGGCTTTTTGTTGGTAGTCTGTTTGAAAAAATGGAACATAAATTGCAAGTGAGGCGTATGCAATCGTATTTTTCGAGAATGATGAGATTGATTTTTTCAGGGTTAGTGATGTTCTCATTATTGAGCACTTCCAACCTTAGCGCGCAAACATCCAGACGGGTCAAGTTTCCATCAAAAGATGGCGTTACCATTACTGCTGATATGTATGAAGCAAACCCAGATTATCCTTGGGTAGTGCTTTTTCATAAAGCGCAATCAAGTCGCGGTGAGTTTCAACGAATTGCAGTAAAGCTGAATAAACTGGAAGTGAACTGCATTGCTGTTGACCTCCGCTCTGGAAAAGAAGCGAACTTCATTGTGAATGAAACCTACGTACTGGCAAAGAACACTGGCTTGGGAACGGAATACATGGACTCGGAAATTGACATGCGTGCTGCTATAGAGAAGGCGTTTATCATTGCACGCAAACCTGTAATCATTCTGGGAAGTTCTTATTCAGGCTCTTTGGCCATTAAGCTGGCCAACGAAATGCCTCAGGTTAAAGCGGTGATTGCTTTCAGTCCGGGAGAATATTTTGGAAAGAAACTCAACGTGGCTGAAGAGGCAAGTCATCTTACAAAACCCACATTTATTGCCTGTGGTGCAGACGAAAAGAAATACACCGATCCCATTGCCAATGCTGTTAAGAGTAGTAAGAAAATCTACTTCGCGCCTCCAAAAGGTGGTGCTCATGGAGCCGCCTGTTTAGATAAAGGAACCGAAGGCGAAACCGAATATTGGATTCAAATGATCAATTTCATCCAAACGGTTAAAAAGGAATATTAGTAGTTCAAAGTTCCTGGTTTAAAGTTCAAAGTACTGGACACCTGGAACTTTGAACTTTAAACCTTGAACTCACCTAAGTTTCGGATTATTCTGATGCCTTTCAGAATCCCTTGCCGTCTTCTTCTCCAAGTTCTTCTTTAATGCTTCTGTAAGATCAACACCGGTCTGATTGGCCAGACATATCAATACAAACAGCACATCGGCCATTTCATCGCCTAGGTCTTTGTTCTTGTCGCTTTCCTTTTCAGATTGCTCACCGTAACGTCTAGCAATAATGCGCGCCACCTCGCCTACTTCTTCTGTAAGCATGGCCATATTGGTCAACTCATTGAAATAACGGACGCCTGTGGTATTGATCCACTCGTCAACGGTTTTTTGCGCTTCTTGGATTGTCATCTTTAACTCTTCTGTTAACAAAGAAATGAAACTGCACGACAGCAACTCAAAAGATGAAGACGTATTTTGTCCATCGAAATGCAGCATCAACGTTTTCCCCTTTTTCTTTTATCCATTCTGCTGGTAGCCACAGGCTGCAAGAAAGACCCCGACCTGGTGCCAGACAACGATGCACCGTACTATTCGGAGGTATCTGACCTGTTGATAGAGAACTACATCAATCGGGTTTACATCGACCAGATAGGAAGAGAACCCTTGGATGCCGAGATGAATGCAGAGCGCGAAACGTTGAAAGCAGCTGACTTGAGTTTGGAGGCACGCGAGGCGATGATCTTGAAGCTTCAGACAAATCAACAATACATTCCAGGCGATATATCGTACAAGCATGCCTATTACAACCGCTTGTATGAGCAGGGCAAGGCGCGTTTTATGGAGGCGGCATCCAATGCAGAGATCCAGGAAGTGATGGGCCCCATAGCCAGTGGCATTCTGAGCGATTCATTGAACGGGAATTGGGAAGGAGTGTACGATAGGCACCAAGCGGTACGGAAGTTACAATCGGTTCTGAACTCAGAAGAAGATTACATGAACGGAGCCATCGGCATTGGCGAGATGTGCGCACGGATGATCAACAATGCGGTGTATGACGAGATCAACATGAACACCTTCAATTTCATCAATGCCAGTTTCGATAACCTTTTCTTCCGATATCCTTCACAGTCTGAGTTCTATTCGGGCTTCAACATGGTCGAATACAACCAACCGGGAACACTGCTAGGCGCTTCTGGCCAGAACAAGACCGAGTATATCGACATCTTGGTCCGATCACGGGAGTTCTATGAAGGATTGATCGTGTGGTCGTATCAGGTGCTGCTTGCACGTGAACCTTCCACCGCAGAAACAAACAACTTGATGGTTGATCTGTGGGTTGATCACGACCTTCAGAAGGTGCAACGCGCTATTATGGTAACGGATGAATATGCACACTTTGATTAAGCTTAAAGGAGTAAGTAATAAGTAGTAAGTGCTATGAAAAATGTACAGTCAAATGATGTGCTTTCAAAAATGAAGAACATTGCGCTGGGCAGAAGTGTTTCTGCGCTTTCCTTACGCCTTATTCCCTACGCCTTAGAGGGAACCACTGCGGCCCTTCCCCCTTCTAAAGGGGGTGCCGAGGAACGAGGCGGGGGATTTTATCATCAAGGACGAACATGCACACTTTGAGTAATGAAAAATGATGAAACGAAGTTCAGCGGAGCTAATTAAGAATGAATAATAGAACGTACATATCCATTCAAGTGCTTCATGAGAGGTCTTCGTGCCTACTACCTTGCGCCTTAGAGGGAACCAATGCGGCCCTTCCCCCTTCTAAAGGGGGTGCCGAGGAACGAGGCGGGGGATTTCATATCAACAGTTTATCACCCACAATTCGGACAACCAAGAAATTCGAAATGAGAAACTCGAAACCAAAGGTGCCGCAGGTTCCTTCTTTCGTATTTCTTTTTCTTTCGTGCTTCGTGCTTCTACTTGCAGCAGGTTGCCAAAAGGAGAAACTCTACGAGGTGAACGAAGAGACCATTCTCCCTCCTAACGCGAATAAAACCAAGCTGAAATCAGATCAGCAATACATAGCCATTCTCTATGCCAATCTTTTTCAAACGGCACTTTCAAGCGATGATCTTTTTGAGGCCAGCGAATGCGTGCAGTCCATTGGCGACAAGGACCTGGTGCACGAGGTGCTTATCAGTAATTACATGAATTCGGGAGGCGTTATTCTACCGACAGAACAAGAAATGCGTGCCGATGTGGATGCATTCATTACCGAAACATACAACCGTTTCTTGGTGAGGAACCCTACCGAAGCAGAACGTCAATATTTTAAGAACTACATCAGCACACATCCGAACGTGAAACCAGAGCTTGTGTATTTCGCTTTCGGCCTTTCAAATGAATATCAATACTATTAATAATTAAGAACGATGAACGAGTCCATAGTCTATAGACAACAGACCATAGCTTGCTGCTCGCAGACTATGGACCATCGACTGTCGACCGTGGTCTTTTTCATTCAAAATCCATGAAACGTAGAGGATTCATAAAGAAGGCAGCTGCTGCCACCACGGGAGCATTCCTAGCGCCTTACATCCTGCCTTCGGGAAGATTGTTTGCAGCCACGGGTTCGCAATTGGCAGAGCATGTGGTAATGGTGATGTTTGCCGGAGGTGTGCGCCAACAGGAAAGCATTGAGCAGACTTATTTGGCACAAAGCCAAGGTATTCAGGTAGAAGGGAATATCATGTACAACATGCTGGATGGTGCGCCTCCAACACAGAAGATCGTGTACGGAATTGATGGCAATCTAGCTGGCGACACGCCAATTCCAGCCATTCTCAGTTCAACATTACAGCAGCAAGGCACGCTCTTCCGAGAAGTAAGAAGCAGCCATGCAGGGCATTATGGAGGGATGAATGCATTGCTTCAGGGCAATACGCTTTACTCACAGGGCTTGCGCCAAAAACCGCTTAACCCCACCATCTTTGAATACACACGTAGGCATTTGGGAGCACCAGCCTCAAAGGTCTGGTTTGTCGGAAGTGGAATTGGCAACTCTACGCCACTCATGAATTACAGTCAGCACCCCGATTATGGTGCGAAGTATGGCGCCAACTTCTTGGCTCCTAGCATCACCTTTGGTTCGCAGGGAGAAGATCATCTGTCCAACGCCAAGATCTATCATCCGGAAGAAGAACTCGACCCGATTTACCAGATGAAGTACTTCCTCGACAACAATTTTGAGAACGTTGGAGGAACCATCGAAACCATTTACAACACGGAAGATGAAAAGCAAAGCATCAAATTGTTCCTGCGGCAGATGTATAATTTGGGCGGAAATATTGCCAAGCCTCCTGTTTCCGATAATAATGACCTGAACACGGCTGCTTACGCGGTGGAAGTAATGAAGTGGTTCAAACCGACTTTGACCGTACTCAATCTGGGTGCGGTGGATGCCTGCCACAGCGATTACACGGGTTACCTTTCTGCATTGCATCGTGCCGATCATGCTGTAGGACATGTATGGAATCAGATTCAACAGATACCCGAAATGGCCAACAACACCATCATGTTGGTTTCTCCAGAATGTGGAAGGAACCTGACTCCCAATCCTATCAAAGATCAGAACGATTGGTTGGCCTTCGACCACTCAGATGCCAACACGCAACGGGTATTTACACAAATGGTCGGTCCGAATGTGCCCTCAAACCTCGTCCGCGGTGGTGTTGGAAACCAGATAGGAGAAACGGCAGACAACTGCCCAACCATTGCCGAAATACTTGGATTTAAGGAAGATGTAGGAAACAGCGGTTTCATCTCATCCACAGCTCAATCATTATTCGATAGAATCTGATATGGAACTTAAAAACAATCCTCCTCCTCGTTCCTCGGCTCCTCCTTTCAAAGGAGGAATGAGCTCCGTCCTGCACCAAAGGCGGATGCCACATTTGGGTGAGAGCCGAGTGAGTCTGAAAGGAGCACTGAGTCCCATCCCCCTTTTAAAGGGGGTGGCCGTAGGCCGGGGGATTTCTTGCATTCACAGCACCTTATCTCTCTGTCTCTTGTCTCTTCTCCTCCTTTCCATCAGCAGTTGCACCAAGGACGAGAAGAATCCTTTCGATGACCCGAACAATCTTCCGCCAGAGGACACAACCAATATCGAGAATATTGACCCAACCAGTTTTGTGGGCTTGCACCAGAACATCTTCAAACCGACCTGCGCCAATTCGGGTTGCCACGATGGCACCTTTGAACCTGATTTCCGAACCATCGAAAGTGCTTACAATACCTTGGTTTATCAGGCGGTCACGAAGAATGATCCTTCAGAAACATACACGTATCGTGTAAAACCAAGCAGTCTTTCCGAATCCATTCTTTGGCTTCGCTTGAACGAGGACATTGATGGCATTTCAGGTATCATGCCCTTGGATGCTTTCTACGATCCTGAATCGGAATGGAACGCCACGAAGACAGAACACCTGAGCAATATCAGCACTTGGATCATGAATGGCGCGCCAGATATGTTCGGAAACGTTCCGAATGTAAACGACCAACAACCGGGAATTGCTGGTATTTATGCCAAGGCAGATGGCGTTGGCTGCGATGTGAGCGAACGGATAAAAGTGCCTTTGGGTGCACAGAATGTAGATGTTTGGTTTTCCATCAACGACTTGGAAACACCTTTGAACAACTTCTCTTACACCAAGGTGAAGATGAGCGGAAGAATCGATCAGTTTGATACCACCTCCACAACTTATGACCTTCAACTGTTGGGTACTCCCGAAATACACGATACCTTCTTGGGCCAACAGGACGAATTCCAGCACAAGTTCAGTTTCAATGCTGGCTCATTCCCAGCCAATACAGACACGACTTACTATCTGCGCGTTTATCTCAAAGACCCTGTGCAACCCGACACTACCGAAATCCCGCAGGACGGAAGCATGCTCTACATTAAAAAGTACTTCTCGTGGCAATTCGTCAACTGATCATGCTCCTTTTGGCTGTGTCGCTTTTTGCATCTTGCAAAGAGGTGCATTCTGATATTCCAGAAATCACCAACCTTAGCGTTGAACCAATGCTAGTCGAAGAGTTCAGCGATACGGTGACAATCAGCTTCAATTACTACGATTACAATGGCGACCTCGGCCACCTCGACCCGAACGTAACGTCTTTGAGCGTAAAGGATAGTCGCTTGCAATACGAAGACCTTTACCACGTGCAACCCTTGGCTCCAATAGATGCCAATGTGCCAATTCAAGGTAGATTGACTGTCAAGTTGAATAACCTCTTCATTTTAGGAAACGACTCGATAGAAAAACTTCAATTCGAAGTAAGGATTCAGGACAGGAAAGGAAACTGGAGCGAATTGGTTGAAAGCGATACCATCACCGTTTTCCGCCCCTGAAAAAGACTAGGAAGACATGCTTTTAGTCACAAATTCTCCGATTTCCACAGATTCCACGGAAGATGAGAATACTTGTACCTGTTTTTCTCTCTTCTCGCTCCTGCTATTTTCCTTTTTCCTTTTCCCTTTTTTCCTTCAGGCACAGAACACGTACCCGCTTGTTGGAGATATAACTACAGATGATTGCGAGGGTTATTTCACCGACAGCAATGGCGGACAGAACGGGGAAGATTACGCTCATGGCGAAGATTACACCTTCACCATCTGCGTGCCCAATGCCATCAGCATTGAAATGACCTTTTTCCAATTCTGCTCCGAAGCAGGATTTGATATCATCACATTCTATGATGGCCCTAACATGAATGCACCACAAATTGGCGCACCCATTTCTGGCCAAGACCTTCCTCCTACTGTCATCGCCACTTCTGGATGCCTTACGGTTCATTGGGTATCTGATGCCGCAGGTGTGGCCTGCGAAGGTTGGTTGGCCTACTGGGAAGTGGAAGTTGAAGAACCAGAGCCACCGATCATCACCTTCAATCCTGTTGCCCCAACGTGCAGCACCGAAGTGGTGGTCATGTCCTTCGACACGCCTGTTCCTTGCGATTCGGTCTATCCTTCAGCCTTCACGCTTTCTGGCGGACAGACCATCAGCAACATCACCCCAATCAATTGCAATGGTGGAAATGGAACGCAGTACGAACTCACGCTCAGTCCGGGTTTGGATAACAGCGCCACGTACACCGTAGATTTCGTTTACAACTATGCCGATGATTGCGGAAACGAATTCACATTGGAAGCGCAAGGTTCGCTTGTGGTGAATGATTGCCCACTGCAGGTCGAGATCTTGGAAGAAAATCAGACCGTTTGTTTGGGCGATTGCATTGAGATCTGGGCGGAAGTTTCTGGTGGCGACCCAAATACCTACAACTTTGCGTGGAGCAATGGACTGCCCAATTCCGCTGGGCCTCATTTGGTTTGCCCTACAGTAAACACCACTTACTCGGTCACGGTGAGCGATGCAGGTCCAGCAGCTTCGGCATCGGACCAAACAACCATCACCGTCATTCAACCACCAGTGATCGACCCCATTGCGGATGTGTGCCGAAATGCAGCTCCTTTCACCATCACGGCAAGTCCAGCAGGTGGAAATTGGAGCGGTTCGCACATCAATGATCCTATTGGCGTCTTCCGGCCAGATTCCGGTTACGGAACTCCTTGGACCTACTACACCGACCTGAACGGTTGCACCGATTCCATTCAATCTGAAGTCTATGATGTGTGGGCTGGCTACGACCAAGCATCCTGCCCAAATGCCGCGCCTTTTCAGCTCACCAATGGTTATCCAGCAGGAGGAATATGGTCAGGACCATTTACAACAGCAGCGGGCATTTTCGACCCAAGCACGGCTGGAACATACACGATTACCTACACCACTGCCGATGGCTGCACGGATACCAAGATCGTTCAAGTAAGCAACATCACCATGCCGGCAGACATGACCGTTTGCGAGTCGGATCCTCCCTTCAATTTCAGCGTAACGCCATTCGGAGGTTCGTGGAGCGGAACGGGTGTCACAAATTGGTATTGGGCATCTTACGATCCTGCGGTAGCTGGCCCGGGAACGCACACGATTACTTATGACATCAATGGCTGTTCTGCTACAGTAGATGTGACCGTTTCGGAGATTGATGCTGGAGGAGATTTCGTGCTCTGTCCAGAACAGGCTCCGGTTCAACTAACTGCCATTCCAACGGGCGGAACATGGAGCGGCATCGGGGTTTCGCCTGCTGGTCTGTACGACCCTTCCATTGCACCCGACCTGACCAACGACACGCTTACGTACTCCGTTAATGGTTGTACGGACAAGCGAATCGTCTACGTGCAACAGACAGCCATTCTGTATTCCAGTCTGGATTTCTGTTTATACGATGATGCTCTAACCCTCGATTGGGCTGGAGTTCAGCGCTATCCAGGTGGTGGCGTTTGGACTGGTCCAGGCGTAAACGGAACCAACGGTGGTCAATTCGTTGCGGCCGATGCTGGAAGCGGCACCCACATCTTGTATTACGAAGCCAATACCTGTGTTGACAGCACCGTTTTCATCGTAAATGAGAATACCATGTTCGACACTTCCGTTTGCGAAGCAGGCGACCCGATTCAACTTTCGGCCTTGCCCGCAGGTGGAACGTGGGATGGAAATGGCATCATCTCGCCAAGCGGCCTTTTCGACCCGCAAGTGGTTGGAATCGGTCAGCATTGGGTCTATTACCAGGCTCCGAGCGGCTGTTGGGATTCGTGCATGGTGGACGTTTATCAGATAGAGCCTGCGCAGATCATCGGACTGCAAAACACCTATTGCTTTACCGATTCGTCCATAGCGCTCATCGGCCTTCCTGCCAATGGTGTTTTTTCGGGCAATGGAATGACCGATACCATTTTCAATCCCGCACTGGCTGGAGAAGGCATTCATCAGATCGCCTACGATCAGGGAAGCGCTGGTTGCGAAGTGCACGCAGACATGCTGGTTTCCATTTCGCCAGCGATAACCACCGAAAGAATCGGTCATAACCAACAAGTATGCAAGGGCGATGGAGTTACGATTGGCGTCAACGCCTCTGGCGGAGATGGAACGCTTTTCGACTTTGAATGGAATCCGAACGTATCGTGGTTTGCCACGCAGGAAATTTACCCCGATACCACCACCAACTACGTGATCATTACTTCCGATGGATGTTCTGATCGGGTTACCGATACCATTTACATATTTGTAAAAGAGCCGTTTACTGTTGAGTTCGAAACGAGCGATCCGCTGTGCTATGGAGCCGTGGGATATGCCAGCGCTCAGGCCATTCCAAGCACATTTCCCTACGGCTATCAATGGCATTCATCGCCACCCAATTTCACCAATACCATCTATGGCCCAGCGGCTACCACCTATCAACTTACGGTAACCGAATTGGAAAGCCTTTGCAGCTTAGATACAAGCGTTACCATTCCTTATTTCCCGAACGTTACGGCCTATTTCACGCCCAATCCGAATGGCCCGTGCATGGTAGAATCTGACCCTGTGGCCGAATTCATCGACCTGAGCCAAGGTGCAGCGCGTGGCACATGGGATTTTGGTGATGGCACCACCGAAGATTACAGCTATGGTGTTTATCCAACCCACGAATATGCCGATACGGGAACCTACACCGTTACACTTTATGTAGAGAACGAACTTGGAACCTGCAGCGATGAATTTGATTTTGATGTATGCGTGCAGCCCGAGTTCAAACTTTGGATTCCCAACTCGTTTACTCCCGATGGAGACGGGCTGAATGATGTGTTCGAGATCGTGTCTTCAGGCGTGGTCGAATTTGAACTACAGATATCGGGAAGTTGGGGAACCAAGATCTACAAGATGAATTCCATTGACGCCCCATTTTGGGATGGCACTTACAAAGGCGAACCCGTGCAACAAGACCGCTACATCTACGAGGTGATTGCCAAAGGCCGCCACTTAGGAGGTGTGAAATTCTATAAGGGAAGCGGTTATATTCATGTGATTCGGAATAACGATTAGCTTATAAAGTGTTATTTTTGACTCGCACTCAAAACTTTAACCATGAAACCTACAAACATCCTTCTTTCCTTCCTTGTCACAATCCTTTCTTTCAGTTACTCTTCTGCTCAGAAGATCCAAATGAAAAAGGGGAAAGTGACGATTGACAAAGTTGAAATTCTAGATTTCAATTATGAATGGCAGTTGGCTGAAACTCATTTTCTCAAGTTGGGAACCACTGAAGAGATCGTATACGCCAAGTTCAGTAACGGGGGTACCAAAGAATATAAAGGTGATGATTACACGAAAGTATATTTCCCTGGTTTTGATAAAACTGTTGAGTCTAAAGAGGTTAATTATGGGTTAAAAGGCGAAATGCTCATTAAGAAATTGATTGGTGATGGTGTGGTAACCGCTGATGGGGCTCTTGACGAAGAGAAACTTAATATTTTTGTCAAAAAGTATCATCAAGAGTTTGATAAGTAGTCCGAGCTAATACCTCGAATTCCCAGCTCATTTACCCCCGATGGAGACGGACTGAATGATGTGTTCGAGATCGTGTCTTCAGGCGTGGTAGAATTTGAACTCCAGATATCGGGAAGTTGGGGAACCAAGATCTACAAGATGAATTCCATTGACGACCCATTTTGGGATGGCACCTACAAAGGCGAACCCGTGCAACAAGACCGCTACATCTACGAAGTGATTGCCAAAGGCCGCCACCTAGGAGGTGTGAAATTCTTTAAGGGAAGCGGTTATATTCATGTGATTCGGAATAATTAACCACTCATTTTAGCAAGGTCTTTCAGTATTATTGACGTATTCAATAATACCAACGCCATGTGTGCGAAAAGAAAAGAGATTGAGTTTCTAACTGACCAACCAATTAAGTCGGTTGAGGACGACAAATTTGGCCGTGCCGATTTTGTCAAGGCTATTGCAGAAGTCATCCATAGTCAAACAACCCAAGTTAATACCGATAAAAATCCCGAATTCAAGGACATTGAAGAAAACATGATCATTGGACTTTATGGTTCCTGGGGATTTGGGAAATCCAGTATCATGCATATGCTGGACGATTCTCTTCCAGAATCTGTCCAAACTGCCTTTTTCAATCCGTGGATGTACAATTCGGAAGAGCACCTCATTATTTCTCTATTCAACACAATTGTTGAACTATCTGGTCTAACCAAGGATTCAAAAACTGAATTGATCAGTCTGATTAAGAAGTACCAGCCACTAATTTCCTTAGCATCCAATTCTGCTGGAAAAATCTCGAAAGCAATTACGGAAATCGGGAATGAATCCGTTACGATGAACGCAGTTTATTGCAAGGAACAGATTGACAAAAAACTGCTTGAAAACGCAAACCCAGTGGTCATTTTTATTGATGATGTTGATAGGTTAAGTAAAGATGAAATTCATGTGCTTTTCAAAACGCTTAGGCTCATCGCCAATTTCAAAAAAATCATTTATGTCGTTGCCTTTGATTTTGAAATGGTGTCTAAATCCATTAAGGAAAATTATGCGGATGGAAAAATTGAAGACGGTAAAGCGTTTATCGAAAAGATAGTTCAAATACCAATCAGGATTCCTGAAATTGAATCAAAAAAACTATTGAAATACAGTACTGAACTGATTAATCAAACTTTTCATGTAGACCTATCAGGAAATGCTGTATTCAAGTCCTTGGTTAGCTACTGCATACATACACCAAGAGATGTCAAAAGGTTTGTTAATGGTTTTAGGTTCACTCATCATTATTTAAATGATACGATTCTTACGGAAGACCTAATCGTTATTGAGCTTATTAGATCCAAAGACCACTTTCTTTTCAAATTAATTACGATATACTATCGAGCAATCAAAAACCAATGGAACTCGGCTATATATAGAAGAGAAATCATGAACGCGTTCAATGAGAATTTACCTCATTTAATAAAAACGGACGAAAGAGGATCAAGATCAATTGACATTTATAGTTTCCAAATAAGAGAATACAACTCTGTTTTCGTTAATCTTTTCAGTTTAAGCGATTTAGAAACATTTGCCTATGAATCAAGACCAAATGGGCATGGACAACTTGATTACAAAGCATACACCGGTTTCTTACTTCAACACAAATCTGGTTCCGAGATAATGAGAAGTCTAAAAAATCCACAACGCCTGATTGATTACTTTGAAAAATCATCCATACTAGAAATGAATCAAGAACTCACTCCCTCTCCTTCGAGTCCATCAGAATCGTAACAGTACAGTTGTATGCCATTGTTTAAAATTGAAAACTGACTAACGCGATGAGCAATTATCCTGACTTCGTTTCCGTTGACCCTGAGATCCGTTTTGGAAAACCGTGTATCAGAGGCACACGGATAACCTTAAATGAACTTTTAGATTGGATAAATGCGGGGATGTCTGATGAGGAAATTTTGGATGATCATAGAAGTCTGACACGGGAACAGATTCAAGCTGCTAGACGTTACAGTCTACGCTAGCGTCATGCCGAACTTGTTTCGGCATCTGTTTTCGCATTAGATTCTGAAACAAGTTCAGAATGACAATCACTCAACTCACTCCCTCTCCTTCGAATCCATCAGAATCGTAACGGGGCCATCGTTCACCAATTCCACATCCATCATGGCACCGAAGACGCCACTGGGAACGGGTTTCATCAGCATACTAGATAATTTGGTTTTGAATTGCTCATACATCGGTTCAGCCTGTTCTGGTCGTGCAGCTTTTATGTATGATGGACGGTTTCCCTTTTTGGTGCTGGCGTGCAAGGTAAATTGAGAAACCACCAAGGCTTCTCCACCGCTCTCTTCCAACGAAAGGTTCATGACGCCTTCTGCATCATTGAAAATGCGCATGCGGCAGACCTTCCCACACAACCATTCAATGTCTTCGGGCGTGTCGGCTGCTTCTATTCCCAATAGAATCAATACGCCAGCGCCTATGCTGCCAACCACGGTTTCATCGACCGTTACCGAAGCGCGTTTTACGCGCTGTAGAACCACTCTCATAATGCAATGATAAACATGTTTTCAGGCAGACGTTTATCCATTGGCAATTCCATATTTTTGAAGCAATGTCAAAACCCGGTGCCGACCAGCTTTCGCTTCCTCTTACGCAGTTCGCGATTGTTGATATTGAGACGACCGGAACCATCCACGATGGCAAGATCACGGAGATCGCCATCATCATTCATGATGGTATTCAGGAACTGGAACGCTTCACTACGCTACTCAATCCCGAACGGCCCATTGACCGCTATGTGGTGAAACTGACAGGCATTACCGATCAGATGGTGGCCGATGCGCCTTTGTTTGCCGAACATGCAGATCGCATTTTTGAGATGACGAAAGACCGCGTGTTTGTGGCGCACAACGTTTCGTTCGATTATGGTTTTCTGAAGAAAGAGTTTGCCCAACTGAAAACGGAATTCAAACGCGAAACCCTCGATACGATAGACATTTGCAGAAGGATCATTCCTGATCTTCCGTCCTATAGTTTAGGAAAACTCTGCGCCACATTGGGCATTGAGATGGACAGCCATCACCGTGCCTTGGACGACACGGCTGCAACTGCAATTCTATTCGAGCGTCTGTTCAAGAAAGATCCGACCACGGTTTTCAGTCGCATAAAACCCGACATGCCCGATGTGCGGATTCCGCCAAACCTGCCAGCATCAGAGCTCGAGAATCTGCCTTCTACCGTTGGTGTTTATTATATGTATGATGGCGATGAGCAGATCCTATATGTAGGCAAAAGCATCGACATCAAAAAGCGCGTACTCAGTCATTTTCATCCGAAGGAGAAGAAGAAATGGGCAGAACTATGGAAAGCGGTTCATACCATTTCGTTTGAAGAAACGGGTAGCGAATTGGTGGCTTTGCTCCTCGAATCGCAGGAGATAAAGAAGCTGCAACCGCCCATCAACTCATCGCAAAAACAACCGTATTTCCCCTACGGGATTTACGAACAGGCAGACGAAAACGGATACCTCTCTCTTTCCATTCAGCGCAAAAAGAAATTGGAGAACGATCCCTTGGTAGAAATAAGAAGTTATCACGAAGGGAAACGACTGTTGCTCAATCAGGCCAAAAAGCACGAGCTATGTCAATGTTTGCTCGGTCTTCATAACATCAGCGGCAATTGTTTCCATTATCAAATAAAGAACTGTCGAGGTTCTAAAATGGGGCTGGAAACACCCGATCAATACAACAAGCGATTGAATGCTGCCAAACGTTCATTGGGCATGACGATGGAAAATACCTTGGTAATCGGCACAGGCAGAACCCAAGAAGAATATTCACTGGTTCAGGTTGAAGACGGCAAATACGTTGGCTACGGCTTCATAGATAAAGAGGAAGCCAACCAACCGCTAGAGAATATCTTGGAATTTATTCGCAAGCAAAGCGATAATCCCGATACGCGCAAGATCATTCGCAGCTACTTGGCCAAAAACAAGCGCGACAAGCTGATTGAATACAAAAGAAATCCCGACCAAGGCCGGGATTTCTGAAGCTCGTCATTGCGAGGACGAAGGACGAAGCAATCTGTTTCTAGTATGAGGATTGCCGCGCTCGTTCCTCGCTCGCAATGACGCTAATCAGTATCCGTTGATGAATCTGTCTAACTCACGCACACTGCTTGAGAACCAGAACACATCGTTCACCACGTAGTAATTGGCTGGGTCTCCTACGAATTGGAACCCAAATTTGGCGATTTCCAATCTGCTCGATTCAAAACTCAGTAAGCGCATGATCTCTGCAATCTGATGCGATGAGGCACCGTTGGTTCTAATGACCTGCTTTGCCACACGTATCTGATCCGAATCGAACGATTGCAGTTCGATACTGCGAAGCGCACTCGCAAACACATCTGGATGCATTCCTATCATAACCGGAGCACAAACGATGGGCTCAATTGGTCGTTGGTGTTGTGGACGTTGACTTACAAAACCACCGTTTCCGTTGGCATTCGGAATCACAACTGTGCCGTTACCGCAATTTCCATCCCAGTAGCTTGGGCCGTTGTTGGCCAAAGGCTGCGCGCTCACTTTCATCCCATTCGGAGTGATAAATGCGGTTACATCTGAATGATGCGGAACGGAGATGCTACCTGCATAAACCACGCCTTGATCTCCCCAGTGAGAAGGTCGCATCACTTTTATCGGATATGTTCCTGGCGCCACCATTCCCATATTCAAAGCGTTGCCAGCTGTAGAATAAGACTGACCGTTGAACACGATGATCATGTTTGGTCGATGTCCAACCAGGTTGATGTGCAACTGAGATCCAGACGGCATTGCCGCCAAAAATCCAACAGCCAAAACCAGTGCTAAAGTTGTTGTAAGCGTTTTCATGGCGTTTAGTTTTAAAGGTTCATTGCTTGCATTCCAATTGGCGTGCCAAACCTTTTTGACCGTGTTCTTCAAGAACAAATGCCTCCCGATCAACAAACCCGTGCTTTGTCATCGGTCCGAAAAGGGGCGCCATTGTTTTATTCTTAATTTTTGCCAAACGCCAACTATCCGCCTCTTACAATGGGTAAGTTTGCACCCGAAATGCTAGCGTACTATCTCATACTTTTTGGAACCGGAGTGCTTATCGCCTATTCGTATCGTTCTGTGCACATTCTCACGCACAAAATGTTACCGAAATACAAGTGGCTATTCCGCATCATTTTCCTTTTTGTTTCCATTTTCATCTATGCAACCACCTCTTATTTTGCCATAAACAGAGATGAATATCGGGCGTATCCGATGGTGCGTAATTACACCATTGTAGGAGCGGTAACCCTTTCTGTTACGCTGCTTTCCATTTGCATCTTTCAATTGCTGGCAGATCTTGTATTGCTAGGCCGACACGTGCATTTCAGAACATCTGGCAAGAAAGCTGCTGGTGCCACCATGCCCAGAAGAACCTTCATGAATACGATTGCCTTGAGTGTAGGCGGACTCATGCTGGGTTCTGTTCTTTGGGGAACTACCAAAGGAAAATTCGGCTGGCGTATTTTGGAGAATAAACTGAGTTTCGACAACCTTCCGAAAGCGTTTGATGGACTTCGGATTGCACAGATCTCTGACCTCCACCTCGGAAGCTTTGAGAATAACTTCGAACCATTGGAAGAGGCAGTTCGCATGGTGAACGAGCTGAAACCAGATTACATTTTCTTCACGGGCGACCTCGTGAATGAATCCCCAGAAGAAGCTGAATCTTGGATACCTGTTTTCCAGAAACTGGAAGCGAAACATGGCAAGTACGCCATCTTGGGCAATCATGATTATGGTTGGGGTCGAGGTGGTAAACTAACGGAAGAAAAAAAGACCGAGAATGCGAATGGCGTGGCAGAGATCATTCGCAGAATGGATTTCAACATGCTGCTGAACGAGCACGACATTCTGGAAAAGGATGGGGAAAAGATCGGTCTGGTTGGCGTGGAAAATTGGGGATACACCGAAGAAGGATGGTTCCCAACCCGTGGCGATTACAAGAAATCGGTGGAGACAATGGAAGATGTTCCGTTCAAAATCCTTCTAAGCCACGATCCAACGCATTGGGACCATCATATCCTTTCGAAGGAAAACGTTGACCTAACGCTTTCGGGCCATACGCATGGCGGACAAATGGGTGTTTCCATTCCCGGATTGGTAGAAATCAGCGCAGCCAAACTGTTCTACAAACGCTATGCAGGATTGTACAAAGAGGCTGATCAATACCTCTACGTTAACCGAGGCATGGGCTATCTCATCTTTCCTGGTCGTGTAGGAATGCCACCAGAAATTACGCTGCACGAGTTAAGAAGAGCGTAACGAGAGAACTGAAATTTCGCTAAAATTGCTCAACTTAAAATCTAACGATCATGGCCAAAGGCACAGATATGAAGAAAGCGGTCAAGAAAGAGCCGGTAAAATCTACAAAGGAAAAACAGGCCGAAAAACGCGCCAAAAAAGGTAAACCTAAGTACGATTAGTCTCCGACTTACTGCAATTGAAAAGGGCGTTCCGATAACCGGAACGCCCTTTTTTCAATCTTCTATTTTGACTGAATGCTTACATCCCT